>JBEKJN010000081.1:0-10508 GCA_050011235.1 Verrucomicrobiota bacterium
TTCAACAACAGCGCCATTGGCAATTCGGGACAAAACATACGCTTTGCCGCCGACGGCAACCTTTATGACACCGATGGCGGAGTCAATGCCACCAATACGGACTTGTTTCAGATAAGCACTGTCAACGGAGGGGCGACATTGGTGGGGGTGGTGACCAACTTTCCGGGGTTGTGCCTGGAAAACGCCGGCTCACAAATGTACGGTGTTGGCATTCAACTGGGTTCGGCATCTTCCCTGTTTCAAGACCTGGTGGGAATTGATCTGAGCAGCCTCAAGCCCGGCGGGACAAACAGTAATGGTTCGCCGCTGGATATCAGTTACAATTTATTGACCGCCAACTTCCTCAATAATTACAACTTTTCATCGGCGGACTTGTTCATCGTTCCAGCCCCCGAGCCGGGCACGGTTTCACTCTCCATAATGGGCGGGATGATATTTTTGATGTTAAGCCGCAGCCGCATGCGGTGTTAACCATGCGGGACAACACACCCCGGCCTGGTTCGTGGCGGCAGGCTTGTTCGCGTCATTCGCGAGGCCTGCTTCGCTGACTGGCACTCCCGCCGCTTTCCAGCCAATCAAGGTCATGGAGTGCGGGAAGAATTTTTATGCGGGTTCTGCTTGGCAAGCGCCGGTTTCGCGGATTAGCTGGTCGCCGTGAGCATTGCAACCAAGACCGGTGACGACGGCACGACGACGCTCATGTATGGCCGCCGCGTCCCCAAATCGCATCCTCGTGTCGAAGCTTATGGCACGGTGGATGAACTCAACGGCGCGCTCGGCCTGGCGCGCGCGATGGCGGAACATGATTTCGTCCGGGAAAATCTGCTCGCGATTCAGAAGGACCTTGTCGTATTGATGGGGGAGTTGTGCGTTCAGCCGGAGGATTTGGAGCGCTACGTCAAAGACGGTTACTCGCTTGTCACACCGGGCATGACGGCGAAACTGGACGCGCTCGTCCATGAAATTGAAGCGCAAAACATCAGCTTCAAAGGCTGGGCGACGCCGGGGGCGACGAAGAATTCCGCCACGCTGGATGTGGCGCGAACGGTTTGCCGTCGCGCGGAACGGCGCGTGTGCGCGTTGAAAGCATCCGGCGAATTAAAAAACGGCGGGATAATTATTTATCTCAACCGTTTGAGCGATTTGCTGTGGCTGTTTGCGCGTTGGGTGGAGACGCGGACCGGTTCGGTTAAAAAATGAACGCGTGGATGGCGGATTTTAACTTCGGCCGGCTGCCGAAACGGTTTTCAAGTTTTGCCGGGCTGTGCCGCGCCGCAGCAGTTCTTCTCTCCCATTAATTTTTAGCGGCTTGTTGCGCAACGGCAATCTCGGCCTTCGCTCCGGCAAAGTCTTTCTGAAACGCATCGCTCTTCTTCATTTGTCGCACAATGGCCTGGGCCAGTACGTGTCCGGCGTAGATATCCGTCGGGTAATGCCGGGCAATCTCGACGCGGTGCCAGCCGATGGTGCGGGCATCGGCAATGATGGCGTCGCGCCGGTCGGGAAAAAGATCGGCAAGCACCAGGGCCAAAACCATGGATTCGGTGGAATGTCCGCTGGGATAGCTGAAGCTTTTTTCCAATTTGCCGGAGGCGAGACCGGGATCGAGGACGAACGGGCGCGGACGTTTGTAGAAATCCTTGGCGTTGTCGGTCACGGTTTCGGCGTCTTTTTGCACGCGCTCAAAGAAAGCCGCGGTCTGGGGCAGGGTGTTGGATTGAAAAAACGTTCCAATGGCCGGGGTGAAGTTGAAAACGGAGAATTTCTTTTCCGTAAAGGCGATGGTGACATCATTGCTGGAGGCGGCATGGCACACGGCGCGGACTTCCGCCAGGTCGGCGGCTTGTTCCGGCGAATCGGGCAGGGGCGGCGGTGCCAGCAGGGCAATGGCGTTGGGTTTGCCGTCGGGAAGGTAATGCAGTGGTTCATTGGCGGCACGGAGGGACGGAGTGCTGATGACGAACAACAGCAGATAAGCCAGACTGGCGGAGCGGAAAAACGAAGATGATTTGATTGAAAGTTTCATTTGGATTGAGAGCAAGAGGATTTGGGCTGGCAATCAAGGCACCATGTGGCCGTCGTAGGACCAGTTGATGTCGTCCAGTCCGGGGTCGGCGGGTTTGCCATTCCGGGCGACACAAACGTAAGCGTATTTGAACCAGGCGGTATGGCCATCGCTGAACCCGATGTCTCCGCCGGCGCTGTGGCGCGAGCAAAAGCGCGTGGTGTAAACTTGCGGGGTGCCCAAGTCCGTCGAGTTGGCCGTGATGCCGTAATAAGGGGTTTCATCCACGTGCACCCGCCCCTCCGAGAACATGACAAAAGCGGACGGATGCTTGATCATCGAGCTTTTCAAAACGGCATTGGTGGGCATCCCGTCCAGCCCTTTTGAATTCATCCCGTAACTGAAAACGACCCGGATGTTGGGGTCATAACCGTCCGTTGCCGGGTTGACCGGGCTGATTTGCGCGGTGGGGCAGGTGTAAATGGACTTTGAATCGTTGAAGGTTTTCACTCCATTGCCGGTGACGGCAATCTGCCAGAGCGGCTGGCTGCCAACATAGGAAGGCAGCACGTTGAACCAGGCATCCCGGCCATAGGCCGTACCGAATTGTTTGTTGTAATGCTCGACATCAGTCAGACTCGTCCAAGTCGGATTGTCTTCATTGTAGCCGTTCGGAGTTCCGGGCGTTCCGTCCGGAATTTTGGTGGCGGGAAAAACCGAATCGCTGTCGTCCACATACAAGTTTTGGGCCGTGGACCATTGTTTGAGGTTGTTCAAAGAGGTGGCGCGGTAAGCCTTTTCCCTGGCCGCGGCCAAGGCCGGCAGCAGCAGTGCCGCGAGAACGGCGATGATGGCAATCACCACCAGCAGTTCAATTAGAGTAAATCCGCCCCCGCCCTGTCTCCGTTGATTTTTTGAGTTCATGGTTTTTGGTTCTTTCATCCCGCTTGATGTTCCATTTGTGTTTCGAATCCTCGACATTCCGGCGGATTATTAAGACACCGTGTTACAAACAAGTGTGGGAAATGTGACAATTAGGTGACGTGTGAGGCCGGGCGGGGGGAATTTGGTTGAAGTCACAAAATCGTCACAAGAATGCCATGCGGCCGTGACACCGCTTTTATTTACTCACCGCGAAATTTAGGTGGACTTGTAATCACAATTAAAAAATCAAAAATGAAAAAACTAGTCATCACATTTGGACTGGCTTTGGCCGCGGCATTGAGTGGCGAAGCGCAAACCATAAAATTCACACCCGGACATCTGGCCGTGTTGCGCCCCGGCGATGGCGTGGTAAACGCCAACCTAAAACAGACGCCGGTGTTCATGGATGAATTCGACCCGGCCATCTTCAACGGCGCTCCCATTCGCAGCGTGGCCATTCCGACGAATGGGCCCACCACGCTTTTTTTCAACGAGCAGGCCGGCACTGAAGGTGGAATGACCCGCTCGATGGATCGCACGGTGCTGACGTTTGGCGGCTATTGCGGCGCCAACCTTCTGAGCATCCCCGGCACGCCATCCAAAGTGGGTTATGCCCGGGGTTTTTGCACGGTTGACGCTTTTACCAACTACACGTTTTACAGTCCTGGTCCTTCCTGGTTCGGCATCACGGGAGGGCAGACCAATCCCCGGGACAACGTGACGGACGGCACAAACAATTTCTGGGGGATTGGCAGTTCCTACGGCATGCTTTATTGGAACCCGGTTATCGGCAATCCGATCGCCCAGGTTGGTGATTTGCAGCAGCTTTCCGCCGGGAAGATAATCAACGGCACATTGTATGTGACCGTCAGCGCCAAGGACGCCAGCACAATCTACCCGGCCGGGATTTACACCCTGGTGGATTTTAACAACAACCCGCTGCCGTTGCCTGAACCAGCCTCGACGGAGGCGACCTACCTCTCGCCCGTCCTCATCGCACAAGCGCCTTACACCGGCATCGTCAGTTTCGACATCAACCCGGCGGGTACGGTTGCTTATGTGGCCGACACCACGTACGGCATCCAAAAATATCTGAAGTCCGGGGGCGGCTGGCGGCTGGCCTACAACTTCAACAATCTTTCTTTGACCAATGGCAATCAGTATACCGCGGTCGTCTCGGGAACCACCACGAGCCTTGTCGGCGGCTGCTACGGTCTGGTCGTGGATTGGACCGGCACGAACCCGGTCATTTACGCGACGACCACCGAAGGTTATGGCAATGTGAATTCCAACCGCGTCGTCCGCGTGGTGGATACAAACAGCTTGGCCACGGCCTTTACCGTCGCCCAAATCAGCGGTCCCCCGGGCACCAACATGGGTTTTCGCGGGCTTGATTTCACGCCCGACCTGCGGCCATTGATTACTTCCGAACCGGGCAGCCATTTGGTGGCCGCCGGCACTGCGATCAATTTTAATATCAGCGCCGCGTCTCCCTTCGCGCTTTCTTTTCAGTGGCAGGAAAATGGCACGAATTTGCCGGACCAGACGAATTCCACGTTGCCCATCACCACCAGCCTGGCGGATGTCGGCAATACCAATGCGTTTCAGTGCATCGTCAGCAACCAATATTACACCGTCACCAGCGCTCCGCCGAGCAGCCTCGCGGTCGTCAGCAGTCCCATTCTGCTGGTCATCAATCCGCCGGTACAGGGCTTGACGAATGCCATCGGCGACACGGTTGCCATCACCGTCAGCGCCACCGGCACCGAACCATTGAGCTACCAGTGGTATCTGAACGGGAATCAACTGAGTGACGTGAACGAGTTCAGCGGCACGACCAACCCGACCATTACCATCAACAATGCCCAACTTGGCACCGACGATGGAACCTATTCCTGCATTGTTTCCAATTCCGCCGGCCCGGCCAGCAATACGGTGGCCATGCTGACGCTCATTCATCTGCCGCCGGCCTTTGTGCTGCAACCCAGTTCGACCACGGTGTTGACCGGTTCGAGCGGTTCGATGAGCGGCACGGTTTTTGGTGAAAGTCCGTTCTCATTGCAGTGTTATGCCGTTTCCAATTCGGTGACCATTCCCCTGTCCGGATTGCCTGACTTCAGCGCCGGCATTTCCGGTCCCACGCTCACGCTCAGTGTGAATAACGCCCAGACCAGCGATGCCTTCACCAACATTTATTTCGTTGTGTCCAACGCCGGCGGTTCCATCACCAGTGCGCCGGTCAGTTTGAGTGTATTTTTGCCGCCGCCGCATGCATTTGTGGCTTACACAAACGGCAGCCAAACCTACGCGCAAAATTTCGACTCGCTGCCCATTCCGAACGGCCAGGAATTCAACTCCGCCGCGCCGGCAACCATTGCGGTGATTACAAACCTTTCCAAAGGCAAGGGATTGACGTTCACCTACTCGCTGGCCAATCCCTTTGACTTCAGCTACCCGATTTTGCCCGCCGGTGGCGTGGGCGGCCTCGGGCTGGGTGCCGGCACCAACATGCCGGGCTGGTATGGTTGGGGCAGCCTGGCTGCGCAGTTGGGCGCCAGCGCGGGCGGCCAGACCAAAGGCGGCATCATCAGCTTCGGCGCGTATTACGGCTCGCCCGCTTCCAATGCCGTCAATAACGTCGCCAACCGCGGACTCGGTTTGCTGGCGACCAGCACCAGCGGACAGACGGCATTTGGCCTGGCACTGGTCAACAATGGGACCAACACGCTCAATGCGATCAATTTGAGTTTCACCGGCGAACTCTGGCGGCAACAGGCCCTCCAGCAAATCCTCCAGTTCGGCTATTTGGTTGATTCCGGCGGAACCAGTTCAACCTTCACCGCTCCGACCAACCCGGCGATCACCTGGGTGCCCAGCCTCAACGTTTCGTTCGCCACCGGTTCGCCGGGCGCCGTTGACGGCACGGCATCCAGCAATCAAGTCAGGAACGCGGTGACGGGCTTGTCCATCACCAACTGGACGCCTGGTTCGGCTTTGTGGCTGGTCTGGACCATGACCAACAGCCTGGGTGGCGCACAAGGTATCGCCATTGACAACTTGAGCTTCAGCGCCACAAACCAGTCGGTTTCAACGGGGCCGATTTTGCCGCTCACCATCACCGCCGGTTCAACCCATATTGTCGGCGCGGGCGCTTCTGCCGCCGTCGAGTTTGCGTTTACGAACGCGCCTGGCTTAAGCTTCTCGATTTTGGCTACTAACAACGTCACCGCGCCGAGGGCCACATGGCCGGTCATCGGGACAGCAGTCGAAAATCCGGCGGGCTCCGGCAATTACCAATTCACCGATCCGAATCCGGCGACCAATTCAACGCGCTTCTACATCCTGCGCCAGCCGTAACAGGTTGAGGGAATCACAAAGCAGGGCGGGCAAAAGCCCGCCCTGCTTCTTTATCGTTGAATCCGCCCTGAATCCGCAAAATTCGGATTCCGGCCTTGGTGGCGAAGGGCCAGGAACGTTACACCCGCTCTGTGAATAACATCAGATTTATTCACTTTTGCCCGCAGAAAGTGAACACGGCAAATATCTCATTGCCAATGCGTTTGAAAGATTTGATTTGGAGCAGCACGGCTTTGGCCAGCCGACGGAAACCGCTGCCCTCGGCAATGGTCGGCGCCTTGCGACCCCCAAAAATTTTCGGGCAAACCGTCAAATGCAGTTCATTCACCAATCCAGCGCGGAACAAAGCCGCGTTCAGTTCACCGCCGCCTTCGCACAGCAGGCGTTTAACGCCCCATTTTCCACGCAACCAGCAAAGCGCCGCGTGAAGATTGATTTTATGTCTTCCGAAAACCTTCACTTCATCTGCGACGGCCCGCAGTTGACGCAATCTTGCCGGTGACGCGCGCCTGGTGGTAAACACAATGATGGGCGAGAAACGTTGTCTGAAAATCTCCGCCTGCGGATTGACCAAACCGCTGCCGCTGACGACGACGCGCAAATTATGCTCAGCCAACCCATTTTTTAACCGCAATCGCCTGAATTTGGCCGGTCCCGGCCCCAGGTTGATGGAAGCCGAATCCACCGTTCGCGCGCCAGCCATGACTGCGTCCGCCGTCGCGCGCAGTTCAAGCAGATGCTCGCGGTCACGCGCGCTGCCGAAGGACGAAACCGCACGGTTCGCCGTCGCAATTTTACCGTCCGCCGTCATCGCCATGTTCACAAGCACAAACGGCAGTTTTGAGTTTTTGGTTTTTGGTTTGGAATTCACAAGATCAGCATCGCGTCGCCGTAACTGAAGAAACGGTAACGTTCTCGAATGGCTTCGGCATAGGCCGACAAAATCATTTCGCGTCCATGTGTTTTGACCGGAGCGGCGAACGCGCTCACAAGCATCAACAGCGTGGAGCAGGGGAGGTGAAAGTTGGTCAACAGTGCGTCCACGATTTGGAACCGGAATGGCGGATGAATGAAAATGCCCGTTTTCCCTGCATTTTCGGCGATTTTTCCGTTGTTCAGTGCGGCAATGCTTTCGAGCACGCGCACAGTCGTCGTGCCAACGGCAACCACACGCCGCCTCGAACTTTTGGCTTCGTTTACGATGCGCGCCGTTTCTTGGCCGACCTCAAATCGTTCTTCGTGCATTTTGTGTGCGGCAAGAGTTTCGGTTTTCACCGGCAGAAAAGTGCCGGGACCAACGTGCAGCGTAACGAAGCAAACCTGCACACCGCGCCCGCGAATTTGCTCCAGTAATTCCGGGGTGAAATGCAATCCTGCCGTCGGCGCGGCCACCGAACCGCCAATCTCGGCAAAAACCGTCTGGTAGCGCTCCCTGTCCTCCGGCAGCTCGTGAGCGCGATGAATGTAGGGAGGCAGGGGAGTTTCCCCGAGCTGTTCGAGTTGGCCGCCGATGTCCGGCGTGCCGGAAAATTTCAACCGTCGATGGCCTTCGTCATTCGTTTCAATGACGTCCGCGCAGATGCCAGCCGGATTTCCCTTTTGATCATGAAGGGTGATTTGCACGCCGTCGCGCGCGCGCTTGGCCGGTCGCAGCATTGCCCACCAGTCGTTTGTGGCGTTTTCTTCGACCAGCAGGATTTTAAACCGGCCACCGGTGCGGGCGTTTGCGCCGCGCAGCCGCGCGGGGATGACGCGCGAATTGTTCATGACCAGCACATCGCCGGCACGAAGAAATTCCGGCAGATCGCGGAATCGGCGATGTTCGATATGCCCGCCATTGCGGTTCAACACCAAAAGCTGCGAATCATCACGCCGGAGCGCGGGATGTTGCGCGATCAATTCCGGCGGCAACCTAAAACCGAAGTCGGCGGTTCGCATCCCGACAAGTTTCAAGTTTCAGGTTTCAAGTTGCAAGTTGTCTGGCAATGAGATTTAAAATTCGGGTTTTTGGCCTGGATTTGGGGTTGTGAATAACTTCTGAATAAACCGCCAAAAAACATGCATTTTTTTGTTGACGGGGTGGGTTAAAGTGGGTAGATATGGGGCGTCGTGGGGAGAAAGGCCGTTCGCTGTTCCCACGGTGAACAAATGGGCAGTACCGCAAACAAAGAACCGTCTTACTACAATTCGCACTTTCGGCATGGCGTGGATGAGAAGCGGCGCGTGCAAATCCCGGCCAAGTGGCGGCCGCAAAAGGCGGATTTGGAGCTGACGCTGATCCTTTGGCCGCGGGAGGGCGTGGGGCCGTGTGTGCGGGTGCTGCCGCCGACGCAAATGGCGAAATTGATGCAATCCATTGATGCGATGCCGAACAACGACCCCAAAAAAGTGGTTTTGAAACGCATCATCGGCAGCGGTTCGGCGCAGGCCACCGTGGACAAAGCCGGACGGATTTGTCTGCCGGAGGAAATGGCCCGTGCGGCGGGACTCAAGAGCGAAGCGATGTTGGTCGGGTTGCTCGACCGGTTTGAGATTTGGAATCCAGAACATTACGAAAAGGTTCAGACCGCCGACGCCGCTTTGGCGCCTGACGCCTTCAGACTGATGGAATGATTATGAAACTTGGAACCTTGCTGGCTGCCGGAAAAAGTTTGGCGCTGGGTCGCCGGGGCGAAAGTCCGTATCGCGCCAACAAACAGGTTTATCTCCCAAAGTTTTCTTCGCCGAAAAATCCATTCACCGTGACGGCGGAAACCGAAGCCGAGACGGCCGGCCCGGCGGTGGACAGCGCCGATGCCGCCCCGGCCAAAAAAGAAGTTGCGGCGAAAACGCAAAAACTGCCCACGTTCTCCGGGGTTGCCAGCAACCAGACGGCGGCCGTTGAAAAACCGGCCGGCCCGTTCACAAAACCGGACCGTTCGCTGAAATGGATGAGCCGGTTGAACCCTTTTGTGTCAGAGTCCGCGTTCACGGCGGCAGGGGGGAAGAATACGAAAATCCCCGTGCAGGCGGAACTTTCATTGGACGCCGTAAAAGTTTTGCGGAACGACCTCAGCGACGTTGACATCGAGGTTGTCCCGCTCAAATCCCGTCCGGCGGACGACGCGAAGGCGCCGGATCGGGAACCGGGGAAGAAAACGTGGGGATTGTTGGGTGCTCGGCTTTTGAAGATGAAAGCAAGTTAAACAGGCGAACACGATGCACAGTGCCAGATTTCGTTCACAAACCGGTGATGGCGGCGGAGGTGCTGGACGCACTGAAGCCCCGACCGGGCGGCCGTTACGCCGACGGGACAATCGGTGGGGGCGGGCACGCGGCGATTATCTTGACCGCGAGTTCGCCGACTGGATGGCTGTCTGGGTGCGATCGCGATGGCGACGCGATTGAAGCGGCGCATGCGCGGCTGGCGGAGTTCGCCGGACGATTTGAAATCCGCCGCGGCAATTTTGCGGAATTGGCCGATTGGGTGTCGGCGGCGAGTTGCGACGGGGTGCTGCTGGATTTGGGCGTGAGTTCGCGGCAACTGGACTGCGCCAAACGCGGGTTCAGCTTCCAGCACGACGGGCCGCTGGACATGCGGATGGACACGCGGCAATTGCTGACGGCGGCGGATTTGGTGAACGGCGCGAGTGCCGATGAACTGGCGAGGATTTTTGGGGAACTGGGCGGCGAGCGGGACGCGCGGCGGTTTGCGAAGGCGATTATGCGCGACCGGGAGAAGCAAAAGTTTGAGACGACCCGGCAACTGGCGGAATTGATCGAAAAAATTTCGCCGCGCCATGGAAAAAGGGCGCATCCGGCGACCAAAGTTTTTCAGTCGCTGCGGATCGCGGTCAATGACGAGATAGGCTCTTTGAAACGGGGATTGGACGCGGCGGTGAAAACGTTGAAGCCCGGCGGACGGCTGGCGGTCATCACGTTTCATTCGCTGGAGGACCGGGTGGTGAAGGATTTCGGGCGCGTGCAGTCGCGGGATTACATGTTTGCAGGCGAAGTGGACGTTCCGGAGTTGCGCGAACCACGCGTGCCGGAGTTGAAATGGGTGGCGCGCAAGGCCATCAAGCCGGGTGCGGCGGAAATCGCGGAAAATCCGCGCAGCCGCAGCGCGCAATTGCGGGTGATGGAGAAAATTTGAACGATGAAAAATCGAAAAAGCCAGTCGGCGGTGATCCGGTTTGGGCCGGCATTGAAGGCGTTGTTTTTGTGCCTGTTGATCGCGGGT
>JBEKJN010000082.1:0-10433 GCA_050011235.1 Verrucomicrobiota bacterium
ATATTCGTTGTTCGGGACATTGGATGACCGGAGGGTGAGGCGGTAGTTCAAGCCCACCGAGAGTTTTTTTATTATCGAATAGCTGACACCCACTTCGGTCGTGAGCCAGTCGAAGGTTTCCGTGAGGTTGCCCGCCACATTTCCCGCGCCCTGGTTCCCATGCTCGTAGGACAAAGAGGTGTTCAGGCTCACGTTTTTGATAATGTCCCAATGGATGCTGGGACGGACATAATAGTCTTCAATCGCATCTGACTGGATTCCAGTTTGCACTTCATGCCCGGCGTCGAGGGTATAACCGATGGCGTCGGTGATTTGATGGGTTATGTTCAGGTCGGCATACCAGGAGTTCAGGTCCGAGGTTTGCATGTTTGTGCTGGTATGCTGGAAATTAAAAATAGTGTAACCAACCCGCGGCTGGACGCGAAAAGCTTTTCCCAGCCGCCAATCGGCGTAAACACCCGCGCTGTAGGAGCTATTGTCGTTCAAGACCATCTGGTCGTAGGTTGTGAATGAACCCGTGCCTTCGATGCCGGTCGTGACCCCGGGATACACCTCAAGCCCCGCCCTCGCATATATCATCTCGGTCGTGCCATCCTGGGAACTGGACTGCTGTGAGGGGGAGGTGACATTCTGCTGTGAGGTGGGGGAGATGACATTTTCATGATCGTAACCAGCGCTTAACGTCACCTTGTTCAAATCCCAGGTGACACTCAGCCCGGCGGTGTTGTTGAGGGTGGCGTAAGAGGCGGTCCCGGCCAGCGCGGGCTGTTGCGAGGTATCCTGGACGTAGCTCACCCGGTCATGAAGGTTGAACCAAAAATCCTTCACATAGATGTCAAAGGACAGTTCGGTGCCGGACTGCAGAAACCAGGTGCTGTACTGGTCGTGATCCAAATACTTTTCGTAACCGACGCCAACATTCAAGCTCAGCAAATTGTTCTGGGTAATCGGATAGCTGAGATTCAACTGCAACAGCGGACTCAAGATGAAGTCTTGCAGGGCGTTTGTCCTTACAATGTTCACATTGTCATTCCAGTCCAGGCCAAGCGAGGGCACGACCAGCAACCTGAAGTCGCCTGACTTGAAGGTGTAGGGGAGGGATTCCAGTTGGATTTTTCTGGCCTCCGCCGCCGCATCGCCCGCCAGCGAGTCGCGCAAGGCTTCCTGGGCCGGGGCTGGCAAAGCTGCCAGCAAAACAAACGCAACCAGGCACCCGCAACCCATGGCCCCGGCACGCAGCCGGTACCGGCTCCTCAAAGAACCGGCTTGGGATTCCCGGTTCCTGAAATGATTGGAGAAAAAGGAGGCTGACGTCATGGGGTTGGTTCAAGCCGTTTGTGGCATGGAGTTGCTCGCCTTGGGATAGGTGAGCAGCGCGCGATGTTCGATTGCTTGCTCTCCGGCGCGCCTGCCCGGCAAGGTCTTGGCCCCGGGAGATTTCCTGAGCGGAGAAATTTTCAGCGCCAGTGGAACGCTGTTTTCGGGCATGCCGACCAATGGACACAACCCTTTGACTTGCAGCGGGCAAGCTGAATCATCCCCCGGCACGGTGGCCGGCCGGATTTTGCCCAGTGCGGCCTGTTTGCGCCATCGGCCCGGACTGACAGTGAACCGCCTCTTGAAGCAGGTATTGAACAGTCCCAAATGATTGAAGCCGCATTGGGCAGCCACGTTAATCACCTTCGCATCAATATCACGGAGGAGGGAAACCGCCTTCAGCAGGCGCATCTCCATCCTCAGCGCACCAACGGAGAAGCCGAAGTATTGATGAAATAAACGATTGAGATGACGCCGGCTGCAACCGAACTTGGCAGCCAATTCGTCAACCGAAAGGCCCAACAGTTGATCCACCGACAGTTGTTCAAAGACCCGGATGACGCGCTCCTCAACCTGCCCCAAACTGACTCGTTGGTGATGCGCGGCCCTGAATTCCTCGTTCAAAATGGCAGCCGCCACGCGCAGCAAATGACCGCGCTGTTCGAGGTCGAGCTGGGATGGAACCTCTTCCATCAACCGGTGACATTTCATGGCCAGCGCCGTGGCAGCCGGAAAAAGTTTTGAACCTTTGAAATTGCCGGTTATTTCCTGAAGCAGGGAAATCTCGTTGCCGGCAAACAGGGGAAGGAGATGTTCCAAACGCAGGAAAAACGACCAAAAAACCATTTCCGCACCTTTGGGAACGCAGAGCCTTCCTCCCGGACTTCCCTCCCAAACGAGGACATCTCCGGGCACCAGCCGTTGGGCGGCTGATCCGTTATCGTACTGCCCAACACCGCCTTTGGGGAATATGAAACAAAGCCCTTCTTTCTGAGATGTCCATTCCTCCAAAGATTTTAAACGGACCAATCGCAGAGCAAAATAATCCTGATCAAACATATGGCTCCCTCATGAATGGAGATTTAACAACTCATTCCTAATGACCGCCCGTATCTGCCGGTCTTTTCCAGTCCTGCTTATTTTAAGCCTACAATTAGTAAATACGTTGACCGCCGTTTTGTCTAGACATATTTAGGACATTAAAAGACATATAAGGGACATGAGAATACACATTTAGGACAAACCTGCGAAAGGTGTGCCATTGGCCCAACTGGAGCAGTTGTCTGTTCAACGAAGCGCGCGTCATGGGCAGTTTGAACCAGTTGCCCGCGTCCCGGGTACTGTGCGGGCACAGAAACGGTTGATCATGGTTATGCCTTCCGGCCTTCCGACTCCGCCAATCTGCATTATTTGCGCCTGCGGGTCTTTGATCTTTGAGGCTCTTTGAGGCATTAGTCACTTGGTATTGTGACCAATGAGCATGAGCGGCCCAAAAGTGACAATAGATGTCCCGATATGGGATAGATGTAATTCCATTACTCATGCAAGATACGTGATTGTGCTAAACCAGCACGAATCAAACAACAAACCAATCGCGTGAAGGAGTTGTGGCTTGGACGTCGAGCCAGAAGTCGCTTTCTGCGGTGGTCGGAATAAGAAAGAAAATATGAAAAGAACGAATCTAGCAAAATACTTCTTGGCTTACGTTGGACTGGCGGGTTTTGCCGTCACAGTCGAAGCGAGCACAACCATCGTCACGCCGGGCAGCCCGGGCAGTTGGCAGTACGAGTCAATCGGTTACTCCGGCGGAGGGTACACCTACACTCACAGTGCCTTGCCCATAGTTGCTAATCCCGCGGCGCCGGCGACCGGTGCCAGCGTTCAATTGGAAACTCCAGCCGCTGGTGGCGCGGCGGTGCTCTCGACGACGGCATACGACGGCCAGTTGCTGTCGAGCATCAACTCTTTGGGCTACGTAGAGAAAACTGTGCAATGGAATGGACAGGCGACCCCGTATTTTACAATTTACGTTGCGCTTAATGACGGGAGTGGAAATTACGACAAGCTGTTCTTCGAGCCGACTTATCAAACCCCGTCCCCAGGTCCTGTGGTGCTAGACACATGGCAGACGTGGAATAATATCAACGCTGGCGTTTGGTGGGACAATAACAGTGTGTTGGGGCTTGCCGGTGGCGGATATGGATCTGCATATGTTAACCCGCTCTCCGTTTTTTTGGCTCAATATCCGGACGCCACGATCGCGGATAATTCTCCATTCACTGCGGGCGGGGGCATCAGTGTCACGATGGGTTGGAACGGCGGTGTTAATGAAGGCTACGTCAACGACGTCTCCATCAACGGGACCACTTACGACTTCGAAGCCGCCGCCCCCGTTCCGGAACCGACGACGATAATCGCGGGCGCATTGTTGCTTCTTCCGTTTGGCGCAAGTGCATTGCGAATTCTACGTAAGAAGCAAACAGCGTAGCAGCCACGCCAGCAGGCATTTTGTTTATTTTGGTTACAAGTCAGGCCGGTCCTCAAGACCGGCCTGATTGCTTTTTTGAACTGGTTGACAGCGGCGGCCTTTATGGCAGGTTGAGCGGATGCTTCTCCAGATGCGCCGCGAATTTGCAGGAGAAGTCAACGTGTGATGTTGCTTGAGCGACAACAGTGCCATTCATGAACCCGGCCTCGTCCGATAAGAAGTTCAGCGAAGCTCGCGGACTTTTGGCGAAATCAAACTTTTCCCAAGCCTTGTCGGCTTATCAAAAGCTGGTTCAGCAGTTCCCACGCAAGGCCCAGATCTGGTTTGAATATGGATGCGCTGCCGGTGGCGCTGCCCAAATGGACCTGGCTGACCGGGCATGGCGCCAGGCGGTTAAACTGGAGCCAGGCAACGGCCAGCTCATGTTGCAAATTGGCCATCAATGCCAGGGTCTGCGCCAGCCGGAAAAGGCTCGGGCCTGGTTTGAACAAGCGGCGGCGGCCGATCCGACGGCCATCAACCCGCGCATGGCCGTGGCTATTTTGTCGGAGCAAAACCATCGTTTCGCGGAAGCTCGTGCGGCGATCGAATCGTGCCTGGCCATTGATCCCCGGGATGACCAAGCCCGCTACTTTGCCGCGCTCCTTGACCGTCGCGAAAATAAAATTGAGGACGCCGAACGCCAATTGCGTGACTTGATTACGTCTGAACCCCGGCATCAGTACGTCCAGTACGCCAGCCGCTATGAATTGGCCGAGGTGCTCAATCGAACTGGCCGCTTTGACGAAGCGATGCAAATGTTGCTCGAAGCCAAAAATCTTCAGCGGTGTTTGGGGAGCATTGACGCAATGTTACAGGAATACGACCAGGGAGCGGGCCAATACCGCCGTTCGACCCAGGAATTGCCCAAGGATATCCTTCGCACCTGGGCCAGGGAGTTTCCCGAGCGCGCCCGTGAGGCCATGCCGCGGTTGGCGTTCCTCGGAGGCCATCCGCGGAGCGGCACGACGCTTTTGGAGCAGATTCTTGGCGCCCACCCGGAGGTGGCGGCCTTGGATGAGCCGCTCGCCTTTCTGATGATTGTCAGCAAGTTATTCAACGCCTCTCCGCAAATTTCCCCCGCCCGTCTGAATGTCATTCGCCGCCGCTATCTGGAAGCCATCCAGAGGGAATGGGGTGGCAGCCTGGAAGGAAAGTTGCTTTTGGACAAGAACCCATCGCCCACTGCCAGACTTCGCATCTGGTTGCGGGTGTTCCCCGAATTGCGTGTGATCATTGCCTTGCGTGATCCGCGTGACGTGGTGATCAGTTGCTATTTTCAGAACATTCTATTAAACGTGATTAATGTGAACTTCCTTTCTCTGGAGCGGACCGCCCGGCATTATGCCAATTTAATGGACGTCTGGCTGGCTGTGCGGCAATGGGAAGGCCTGGCGTGGACGGAGACGCGCTATGAAGACATCGTGGCCGACCTTGAGAAGGAAGGACGCCGGGTTACGGAGTTTCTTGGTTTGGGATGGGACCAGGCACAAGGACGATTCCATGAGAAAAGCAGCAAGAAGCAGATGTATTCGCCCACATATCACGACGCCAGCCAGCCCGTCTATGCCCGGTCCGTTGCCCGCTGGCGCGCCTACGAGAAATATCTTGGCCCCATTTTGCCGATATTAGAGCCGTATTGTCGAGCCTTGGGATATTCCTAAAGAGCCCGGCCTAGCCCGACTTTTGTAACTGGAAGGGTTGATGCTCTGTTGGATGGAGATTCAACGGGCGTTTGACTTTTTTTTGCCACGAACCGAGCACGAAGAGAAAAGACTCCCCCGCAAGAGCGGGCAAATGGTCAGTTCCTGTGGCTTGCACCGAACGGCCAAATCGTGACTTGGCATTCGGGAATCGGTGGTGGCACCTCTGGTTGGGGTCCCGGTTGGGACGTTAA
The DNA here is from genome assembly GCA_050011235.1 of Verrucomicrobiota bacterium. Lineage (GTDB taxonomy): Bacteria > Verrucomicrobiota > Verrucomicrobiia > Limisphaerales > UBA11358 > UBA11358. The sequence goes on from JBEKJN010000082.1 coordinate 5,742, forward strand.
CTCTGACAACAATCATCAATACCCGTGCCAAAATCATGTGTGCTTCCTTGGCCGGTTACGAAATACCGGTCACATTAACACCTTGCTTTAGCCCGAACGACGCCTGTCCTACGCGGCGAGTTGCGCGCTCGTAACCGTTTTGGACTGCATCGTTCCGGTTGCTGCTGCTGCCGTTTGGCGCAAGCACGCTGCGGATTCTGCGCAAAAGCCGCGCAGCTTGACAGTTCTGCCATTCGGCACTTTATCTTTACACGTCAGGCCGGCCATCAGGCCGGCCTGGTTTTTTGCACCGGCCGCATTCAATAAAAGGAAATTCGAAACCAGGAACGGTGCTCGCTGCACCTGCGTCATCCCCGCCCGGCAAGCAGTTTGTCCACACCTTCCTTCAATGCCAGCATATGAGCTGGTTTTTGAATCACCAGGTCCACACAAGCCTGATCCTCCGGCACCAGTCCCGTGTACATGAGCACGGGGGTGGACGGAGACCGCAGTTTGATGACATGCGCCATCTCCGCGCCAGTCATCCCCGGCATGGAATTGTCGGTTACAACCACATCATGGATTTTGGGATTGAATAGAGCGAGCGCTTTCTCTGCGCTGGGCGCGGAATCCACCACATAACCGAAGTTGGTCAGAAACCACTTTGTCGTGATACGAACTTCGTCCTCGTCATCAACCAGAAGAATGGTTTTGGCGGAAGATGAAGTTGAATTCTCTGAAATTGGATCGTCCACAGATTATTGAGATTCAGTATTGGTACACTCGATGTCCGGCGTGGTTAAACCACAGATGCCATCGTCGCAAGTCCTTCACGGAAAAGCATGATGCTTTCTCCTGCGGTTCACCGACGATGGTTAGATAATAAACAGCCACGCGCGTTCATATCTTCTTAAAAAAACTGGTCAACAGTCTATCGCATTTGGGACATTCAGGGTCACTGAAGGGACATCGAAAGTTCCCGCCAGTCAAATCTCATCCGCGCCGCACCATTGCCGGAGCTGTGGGAGTGGTGTGGTTTCCTTCGGCACTGGACGGTTGGCAGGAGGGCGCAGCCCCGGACAAAACACTCTTGGCATGGCCCAATGATGCATATTCATGTCCGGTGACGGTTTTGCCAATAATCGGAACGGAGCTTGGGAAAGGAGGAGCTCGCCATGTCTGGTTTGGTGGTGGCACTTGCGGCTTCGTCGTGCCTGGCCAATTTTTCGGTTTTGAGCAGTTGCGTCGAGTCGTCTCAAAAATTACGCCTGTTCATGCAACTCATAATCGTGGAAAGCACTTTTGCACCTTTCCTCAAACGTCTTCCAGCCTTGTATTTATTGGCGTTTGGGAATTTCAACCTTCTCGCGAATCAGCAGAAATCCGCTCGAAAATTTTAAACGGCATCAAATGCCAGTTTCGGGTTTTAGCTTCAGAAATCCGTGCAATCAAAATGCACCCGTGATAATCACGATTGGCAAGCAACCGCCGAGGCCCGTCCCGATTGAAATCCATGTCCTGTTCCACGCCCTGGCGAACGCCGCAAAAAGCCCTTCGGGTCGTTTGACATAAAGCAGTGCATTTGCGGTCCAAGGCTTAAGATCAGGATGAAATCAAATCCGCTTGGCAGTCGCGGTTCATTCTGTTTAATTGGCCGCGCCGAATGAGAAAATTGTCCGCCATCGCCCCGTTGATTTTTTTTGCCGCGGTTTTTCCATTCGTTTCCTCAGCGCAGCAGGAAGAGACGTGGGAAGTGCAGGCGCTCAATCGGATCATTCCCGGTTTGCCTGAAGGTGACTTTGAATATGACATGGCGTCGGGCTTGGCGCACGGCACCAATGGCATCTACGTGAACTACGGCAACGCGACGCTCATGGCGGAAAAAAACTGGTCTTTGAACCAGCGGACCGGCGAAATCGAGGCCGACGGCCACGTGCGCATCGAGTCGGGCGACCAAATCTGGGTCGGCGAACACATCCGCTACAATTTCAAGACGCACCAGATGCAGAGCGAGGAATTCCGCACCGGCAAACCGCCCGTGTTGGCCGACGGCCGGGAATTGGAGGGCAACACCACCAATCGCACCTACAACGCGCGCCACTTTTTTGTCACGACCGATGATGTGAGCGACCCGGCGGTCCGTGTGCGCGCCAGCCGCGTAAAAATTGTCCCCGGCAAATACGTCGAGATGTGGAACGCGGTGTTGTTCGTGGATGGCGTGCCGACGTTTTACTTTCCGTATTACCGGCGCAACCTCGGCGAGCGCGCGAACAACTTCAGTTTTCTTCCCGGCGACCGCACCGCCTACGGGCCGTATCTGCTGAACACTTACACCTGGTTTCTGGGCGACAAGACGGACGGCAAAATCCATCTGGACTACTTCGAACGCCGCGGCGTGGGGGCGGGGCCGGATTTGAATTTACAGCTGGGTCGCTGGGGTGACTTCGCGTTCAAGTATTATTACCTCCACGACCAGAATCCCAACACCAGTATCAGCACAAACAGCTTCGCCAATCTGCAAGCAATCCCCCAAAACCGGCAACGTTTTTATTTTGCCTGGCAGGCGACCCCGTTCACCAATTTGAACGTGAAGGCGCTCGTGAATTACCAGAGCGATCCGCTGATGTTGCACGACTTTTTTGAAGGCGATTACACTGAAAATCCGCAGCCGAACACATTCGTCGAGGTCAACAAATACTGGGAAAACTGGAGCCTGGACGCCGAAACCACGCCGCGCATCAACAATTTCTTCGACCAGGTCGAGCGGCTGCCGGACGTGAAACTCACCGGTTTCCGCCAGCAGGTGTTCGGCACGCCAGTATATTACGAGAGCGAAAGTTCGGCGGGTTATTATCGGCAGGTGTTTGCCAACACGAACGAGTTGTTCGCCAATACCAATGGCCCGTTCGCTGATTATTCCGCCGCGCGCGCCGACACGTATCACCAACTGCTCCTGCCGTGGAAATTTTTCAACTGGCTGAACGTCACACCGCGCGTCGGCGGGCGGTTCACGTATTACAGCCAGGAAGGCGGTCCCGGCGGCACGAACGACGAAACCTACCGCACCGTGTTCAACACCGGGGTTGAAACTTCCTTCAAAGCCTCGCGCTTGTGGGCGGGCGCGACCAATTCACTGTTCGAAATTGACGGCCTGCGCCACATCATCGAACCGTCGGTGAATTACGTTTTCGTTCCCAACCCCAGCACACCGCCGTCGCAACTGCCCCAATTCGATTCCGAGTTGCCCAGCCTGGAGATTCTTCCGATTCAATATCCGGATTACAACGACATTGATTCGATTGACAGCCAGAACGTCATCCGTTTTGGTCTTCGCAACACGCTGCAAACCAAGCGCGACGGACAGCTCGACAATTTGCTGGACTGGAACTTGATGCTGGACTGGCGGCTCAAGCCCAACACCAGCACCAACGCGCTGCAAAACGGGTTGACCACGGCCGGCCCGCAAAAGACGTTCAACGACCTTTATTCCGCGCTCGCGTTCCGGCCGCGCTCGTGGCTCACGCTGGAATCCCAGGTGCGCTACGACATCAACGACAGCCACTTGAATCTCGCGTTCCATCAACTCACGTTCACGCCGAATGATCGCTGGAGTTGGGGCCTCGGCCACTGGTATTTGCGCGGGGGTCTGCTGGGCAATGCAGTGGGCGGCGAAAATTATCTCACCAGCACGTATTTTTACCGCCTGAACGACAACTGGGGCTTCCGCGCCACCGACAATTTCAACGCGCAGAACGGCCGCTTGCAGGAACAATTTTACACCCTCTACCGCGATTTCCGGAGTTGGACGGGCGCGGCGACCTTCCGCGTGATTGACAACGGCACCGGCCCGCAGGATTTCACCATCGCCTTCAGCTTCTCGCTCAAGGCGATGCCCAGGCTGCACCTCGGCGACGACGCCGTCAGCCCGTATCACCTCGTCGGGGAATAAAGTTCAAAATGGGCCGATGCCGCGGAAGAATTCGTGAATGGGAGTTTTTACTGCCTTTGCAATGCGCAGCAAAGCCTCGATGGAAATAATTTTTTCTCCCCGTTCCACTTCCCCGATGTATTTGGGATTCAGGTCCACCAATTCCGCCAGTTTCTCCTGAGTGAGACCTGTTTTATTGCGATAAAGCCGAATAGCATCACCAATAAGCTTCCGGTGTTGCAAAATCGGCCTTCGCTTTCTCTTGGAATTTGCCACGACCCGTGGAAAGTAGGCGGGCGGGCTGTGTTTGTTACACCAGCAACATGCTGGTATTATTTTTCTTGCCCAGCGCGAAACAAAAGGATTAGCATCGTCTCCGAATCGGGATGAATCTTATGAGAATCTCACATATCGCTCCTATCGTGGTGGTCTTGACTTTCGCTATCAGTTTAGTCTGCGTTCACGCGCAAGAGACCGCCACGCCAGATCAATCACTCCAAGCGTTGACCGACTTGGACGTGATGATTCAAGCGATAGAACAAACCACGCCAACGCCGGCCAAATCTCTGCCTGATGCCGGAACATTCTGGTCGGCACAGCACGCGCCGGGCAGCCCCAACGCGTGGCCGCCGTTGCCTTCAAATTTTGGCCTTTCCGCTTGGCTGTGCGCCCAACTTAATTGTGAGACCAACATTTTGGAAAAGTGGTTGACACATTTGGTTTCTGGTTTTGACGGACAGCAATCAGTCCCTGGCAGCGAAGCCAGGCTTCCACAGTCACCCGCC
>JBEKJN010000083.1:0-10345 GCA_050011235.1 Verrucomicrobiota bacterium
ACGTAGTCGTAGCCCTTCTTGAGTTCCTTGATCAACTCGCGCTTCGACGGGTATTGCAGCACCACCGCGGGCGCGTCGAGATTTTCGGCGATGTAATCAAGCCCGAAATGGACGTTCACCGTGCGCGGGCTGAAGATGCCCTGCGCGCGCGTGACCTGGCGGTAAAGAAGTTCGTAACCAACGGACGGCGCATCGCCGAATTGCGGACCCATTGGACGACAGACACTGGTCAATAAAACTGTTTTGCTCATGGGCTTCGTTAAATTACTTTCCCGGGCAAGGTGAAATCGTGGCTCTGCGGCTCGAAATGACGCGCAATTCGGCGGTACCAACTCACCCGCAACCGCCAACCACGCAGGGAGGCGCGATTCTATCTCAATCGCCAGGTGATGCGCGCTTTGTTCAAGTCGTAGGGCGACATGTCCATTTTCACGCGGTCGCCGACGGTCAGGCGCACCCAGCGTTTGCGCATCTTGCCGCAGATGGTGGCCAGCACGAGATGCTTGTTATCCAGTTCCACCCGGAACATCGTTCCGGGCAGCACGGTCATGACGCGGCCTTCGACTTCAATGTGTTCTTCTTTCATGGACTGGTTCAGTTTACCGGATCGGCCGGCAACCGCAACATCCGACCGACCGGCGAACGGGACGCTGCCGAATAAAAGGGCGGCGCCCGGTTCACCCGAACTCCGCCGTGAAATCTCAGACGCGATTAGTAGCGACTGCGACTGCCGCCGTATTCACGACGGCCACCGCCAGCCGGACGCTCTTCGCGCGGCTTGGCGACGTTCACCGTGAGGGCGCGTCCGCCCAGCTGCGAGCCGTTCAGCGCCGCAATGGCCTTTTGCGCCTCTTCGGGCGTGCCCATGGTGATGAAGCCAAAACCGCGGGGACGACCGGTGACCCGGTCCGTCATCAGGTTGGCTTCAACGACGGTGCCGTGCGCCGCAAAGGCGTCCTGCAGGTCGTTTTCAGTGGTTTCGAAGGATAGATTTCCTACAAACAATTTATTGCTCATGTGATGTTTAACTGTGAGATTAACCGTTGCTCTAGCCAGACTGTTCCCGTTAATCGGATTTCAAATCATCACTGAACCAAGTTCACCTGAAGATTCACCATGCCGTGGAAGCGATAAGCTATCTAACAGACGCGAACAATCTCGCTGATTCTGCTGCAATAGCAACAACAATCGGCAACTATTTTTGGGGCAAAAAAACGCGGCAGTGACGGGCTTTTGCCTCTTTTTCCACAAATTGGCGCGACTTCTCTTCCGCCCATTTCTCACCGGTGGTTGAAGGCGTCGGTGATGCCGTAGGCGAGCGCGTAGCAAATGAAGATCGCTGCGCCACCGGCGACGCCCAGCGACAAGGTCTTCGCCGCGTTGCCGTGCCGGAGCGATTTGGCCAGCAGTGTGAGGGCGATGGCGATGCCGAATTCGCCAAGGATGATGTAATATGCGTGTTGGAAATCATGCGGCAGCCGCTATATTGCCACCAGTGGATACGTTTCGCCATTTCTTCGTAGAAAGAAATGTTGATCGCGCCGAGCACGCCGACGGCGGCGAGCCCTGCACCGCCGAACCGGTCGCGCAACCAGAGGCCGAGACAACCAAATTGCACGACCACAATTTCCCAGGCAATCGGCATCCAAACCGGCGAGCGCCACAGCATCGGGCCGCCGCCCGTGGAGTAATCCAGCGTGCGCGTGTAGTCCACCAGCCACGCGTCTGCGGCCAATTCGGCAAAGCCGGTCGCAAGACCGAAAATCATCAGCCGCGCGAGCAACGCATCACGGTAAAGGACAACGAAGCCGAGCAGCAACGCGTTGTCGCACAGGTTGAGCGCGAGACCGGTCTTCCAGTCCGACCACGGCGCGAGCGTGAGCAGCGCGACGGCGATGACGTTGATGACGATGGTCGCCAGCACGATGCACAGGCGTCTCGATTCCAATGGGTCAATCGGCAGGCTGGCAATCGGTTTGAGTTTGATCATGCGGAAAGATTGCTAGCAAATCGCCGCCGGATAGTCACCCCAACTTTTCCGCCGGCGATACGGGGGGCAATCAGTCAGGGAACCGGATCTTCCCCGTCATCTTTGGCTTTCCCACTGTTGCGGCGCTCACCGCCTGATGGAAATTGAAAGTTCGTCAGCCGCCCGAAGCCATTGCGCCGCCACCGGCTCTCCAGTTAATATCGCCGCATGGAAAGGAACCGGCTCGAAGCCTTCAGCGACGGCGTGCTGGCAATCATCATCACCATCATGGTGCTGGAATTGAAAGTGCCGCCGGGCTCGGACATCACCGTGTTGAAACCTTTGCTGCCGGTCTTTCTGACGTACGTATTGAGCTTTATTTACCTTGGCATCTACTGGAACAACCATCACCACCTGCTGAAGGCCGTCCACAAGGTGAATGGTGCGATAATGTGGGCAAATCTCCATCTGCTGTTCTGGCTGTCGCTCTTTCCGTTCGTCACGGGCTGGATGGGGGAAAACCATTTCACGACCGCGCCCACAGCGCTCTATGGCACGGTGCTGTTGCTGGCCGCTATCGCCTACTTCATTCTGCAGAAGACCATCATCGCCGAACAGGGCCGGGACTCCAAACTGGCGGCGGCCATTGGCCGCGATTTCAAGGGCAAGCTGTCTCCCGTCCTCTACGCCATCGCCATTCCGGTGTCGTTCTTCCGGCCGTGGATGGCCGGCTGCATCTATGTGTTCGTCGCCCTCATGTGGCTCGTTCCCGACCGCCGCATCGAGCGCGTGCTCGTGAAACGAGAAGAAAAATAAACCGGTCATTTTGACCTGGCAACGCCATCGGTTCACTTCGCAGCCATGGCGTTGCCGGCAAGCCAGCCGGTCGTCCACGCGGCTTGAAAATTAAAGCCGCCGGTGGTGCCGTCAATGTCGAGCAGCTCACCGGCAAAGTGCAGGCCGGGGCAAATCCGGCTTTCCATGGTCTTGAAATTCACCTCGCCCAAACGGACGCCGCCGCAGGTCACAAATTCCTCCTTGTTCAGGCTCTTGCCCGCGACCGGAAATTCCGTGCGGATCAATTGCTGGACGAGTTGGTGTTGCGCGGAACGCGAGAGCGCAGCCCAACGCGTGTCGCGCGCAATGCCGGCGGCCAGAACGAGTTGTTCCCACAAGCGCGCCGGCAACGGCGCCACCGGCGTGTTGACGACGAGACGCGCGGGTTGCGTTTCCCGGCGTGATTTAAGTTCGGCGGCAATCGCCTTCGCGTGGAGATGCGGCAGCCAGTTGACCTGCAGCGGAAACTGGTAATTAAATCCGTGCAACGCCCGCGCGCCCCACGCTGACAACCGCAGAATCACCGGCCCGCTCAAGCCCCAGTGTGTCACCAGCAACGCGCCGCGTTCGCGCAATTTTGCCGCCGGCCCGGACACTTCAACCGGTTCGACGGAAATGCCTGCGAGCGACCGCAGCCACGGCGTCGCAATATGAAACGTGAACAGCGACGGCACGGGCGCTTCCAGCGTGTGCCCGAGCGACACCGCCAGTTGCCCCGCCGCTGCCGCGCGGCATCCGCCCGTGGCCAGCAGCAGGCGGTCGCAGGTGATTTTCTCGTCCGCCATTATTTCTCCCTCGCCCCGCATGGCGGGGAGAGGGCCGGGGCGAGGGGTTCGTTCATTGATTTGAATCGGCCTCCTCGCCCCGCCCCTCTCCTCCAGTGGAGGAGAAGGAGATGATGTTTTGTTTGCGATTGTCAGTTCAAACTTGCCATCCGCATTTTTTACGACTGACTCGACACCCGCATTGAGCCGCAACTTCACTCCTGCCGCTTTTGCGGCATTCATCAGACAATCAATGATGGTCTGTGACGAATCGCTGACGGGAAACATACGGCCGTCGTCCTCGGTTTTCAGCTCCACGCCGCGCGATTCGAACCACGCCACCGTGTCGCTCGCTTGAAAGTTTTTGAAGGGCGCCAGCAACGCCCGCCCGCCGCGCGGAAAGCGGGCCGTCAATTCGCGCGCCTCGAAGCAGGCATGGGTGATATTGCAGCGGCCGCCGCCGGAAATGCGGACTTTGTCCAGAAACCGCGGGCCGCGTTCCAACACCGTCACCTCGACATCGGGAGCGGCCTCGGCGCAGGTGATGGCGGCAAAAAAACCCGCCGCGCCGCCACCGACCACCGTGACTCGTCGCGAACTCATTCGCGCGAATTTAACCGGGCACAACGTCAAAGTCTCTCACCAAGACAATCCGCCCGCCGTCGCAAACAGCCTCCAAGCCTTGGCGTAAACCTCTGCGCCGTTCGCGACCGCCGCGTCGAGCGCGTGCTGGTGAAACGAGAGCAGTTGGGACGAACCGAAAAATAAAAAGGCGGAGTCCGGTTTTCACCGAACCCCGCCCTGAAATCCAAAATGGATCAGTAGCGTTCGCGACGACCAGCGCCACCACCGCCGTATTCGCGACGACCGCCGCCGGCCGGACGTTCTTCACGCGGCTTGGCCACGTTGACCGTGAGGGCGCGGCCGCCCAGTTGCGAACCGTTCAGCGCCGCAATGGCCTTTTGCGCCTCTTCGGGCGTGCCCATGGTAATGAAACCAAAACCGCGCGGACGGCCGGTTTCCCGATCCATCATCAGGTTGGTTTCCACGACCGTGCCGTGCGCGGCAAACGCGTCGTTCAGGTCGTTTTCAGTGGTTTCGAAGGATAGATTTCCTACAAACAATTTATTGCTCATGTGATGTTTTACTGTCCGACAAACCGGCACTTTCCACAGACTGTTCCCGAACATCGGGTTTAAAATCATCACTGAACCAGGTTCACTTGAAGATTCACCATGCCTTGAAAGAGACAAGCTATCTAACAGACCAGTACAGTGTGACGGGTTCCAGCGGGATGGCAACAACTATCGGCAACTATCTTTTGGGCAATAATCCTGAGAATTCCGTTGATTATCATTCCAACCCGATCGTCACCCTTGCCGGACGATTTTGCATCCATCATTTACAATGACCGCCCCGGCAGGCATGATGGGCGTCCCTTCGGAGAAACTGACATGCCGCAGGTGAATCAACCCGCAGATGAAAATCAAAATTATGGGCGATAGATCCCCGAAGTCAAACCAGAAGAAATCGAACCAGAAACAGGCCAAAGCCAACAGTACCGACCAGATGAAAAAACAGGCCGTCGCCGACAAGCAGGCCGCCGGCAAGAAAAAGTAACCGGCTGCTCATCGCTGTCTCTCCTGTCACGGAAACCGGGGGACAGATTGCCTCCCCAAAACCACATGGCGGTGAAACTGCAACAAGGCCAGGTCTGGAAACAGGGCAAGGAATATATCCGCATCGTGCGGTTGGAACGGCTCGAGGTGGAATACAAATCCTTGATCAGCCTCGCCGGCAAAGAAGGCACCAGGCACGTCACCAGCAAAAAAGATTTCTGCCGCCTGCTGAAACAAGCCCGCCTGCTGATGCCTGCCAAAACGACAGACCCGCTCACGGGTTCCCGACCGCCGCATCGAACGCGTGCTGGTGAAGCGGGAGAAAGAATGAACATTCAGTTGTTTAACAGCCCGTTAATAAAGTAGGAGACGACGCCTGCCGGGTCGTAGCACTTGGTGCGAAGACTGGTGAGGAGTCTCTAAATTAATCTGTGCTTCCGAAGAAATTTGAGCCTCGTTACCTCGGCTCCTACAAAAAATGGATATTTTAAACGCGCTGTTGACTCTGGTCACTCTCCAGCAACCTTAAAGGCGACTGCGACAGCTCCAGCCGCTCCCTTGGACCAGTTCCGATGTTTACCGTCGGGATTGAACAGTTCCCCGGCGCGGTCCCGCCACTTTTGATCCGCCGCACAGCCGAGTGTCTTTTTGAGACTTTGCGGCGCAACCTTGACGACGCGGTGGCCGCGCTGGGAAGCCGCGAGTTCGACGATCGCCTCTCCCTTGATCGCTTCAAGACAGGAACCAAACCGGCCCGACGAGCATTTCAACAGGGCAATGACGGAACCCGCGCCCTTGCCCTTGCGGTCGAAAAGGGTGATGAGACTTTGCAGCAGTTCGGCCAGATCGTCCCCGGAGCGGACTTGAAACGGAACCGGTTTGATGGCAGTGATGACGAACTTGCCGCCCGCGCCCCTGGTCTCGGCAATAACGACTGCGGACTTGGTGGCGTTTACCCCGAAAATCATGCGGGCACAATCTCACAGGAAACGTCGAGGGTAAAGCGTCGCGTGGGCCATGACCCTCGTTGTCGCGGCCCTCGCGCTGTTCCTGCTCTGGCGTCACCGCACCAATTTCGCCGGCCTTTTGAAGCCTTGATACGCCGCATCAAGCGTGTGCTGGCGAAGCGGGAGAAAGAATGAGGCAGCCGTTTCAGGACGGAGCGCGGGTCTGTGACCCGCAGCAGCTTCGCAACGTGGCGCGTGTCCGAATGAATCCAAATCGCTTCCGTTTTCAGACGTTCTGCGGCTCGCAGAGCTGCGCGTCGGACCTCACCTCCGTGAGGCGCAGTGTTTCAACCAGCTTCAAAATTTCAAATTTCCAAATTCATCACGAAACCGTGCACTGCTCCACGGCCACCCCTTTGGATCAAGCACCAGCTTCGCCTTCGTCGGATTATTCTCAATGTAGTGAACAGTTTGCCTCACGTGTTCGGCGTCCCGCATGAAAATATCGAAATAATCTTCCGCCCAAAGCGCGCCCTGCTTTCCGAGCAGTTTATTCGCAAGCCTGCCCGTGTGTTTTTTCCACGCGCCAACAATCTCCGACATCGGAACTGTTCCCACCTTGAACAGGACATGGACATGGTTCGGCATTACCACCCACGCCCGCAGATCATAACGGTCGCCGGAAAACTGACGAAAGTTGTCCTTAACGAGTTGCGCCACATCAGCGCGGCGCAGGTGACATTCGCCGCGACCCTTGTCCAGGTAAGCCTCCAATTCTGTCCGCCGCTCGCGGTTGTCTTCAATCTTGGGAAAATGCTCCCATTCGGAACGAAGCGATTCTGGAAAACTGTCAGCGAGGCGAAACGTGACGAACTGCATCAATCCCGGCTCGTCGCGATGCGGCAAATAACCACGCTCATTCCAACCGCGAAAACCCTGCTTGGCGTCCTCCGGTTTCGGTGGTGAAGACCAGTGGCGTTTGCCCTCGACCAATTCGCGCACGCCGGGATTGTGCGGTGGCCCGGGACGGCGCGGTTTGGGAGACTGGCTCACGCCGGACATTGAAACGAAGTCGGGACACATCCGCAAGCCGCCGGAGCGCGGGTCTGCGACCCGCAGCAGCTTCGCCAACCAGAAACTCATTCGGATTGAATTGGTGCGTCTTGAAAAATTCGGGCGTGCTGCGGCTCACAGAGCCGCGCTCCGGATATTACGCCCTCGCGCTGTTCCTGCTCTGGCGTCACCGCACCAATTTCGCCGGCCTCTTGAAACCGTAATTACGAGATCAAGCTTGGTATTGTTCGTCGCTGACCTTCTCCATCCAGTCAACCGCCTTGCCATCGAGCTGTTCCTGAATGGCGATGTGCGTCATGGCCGTGTTCGGCGCGGCGCCATGCCAATGTTTCTCGCCTGGCGGAAACCAGATCACGTCGCCCGGACGAATTTCTTCGATCGGGCCGCCCCAGCGCTGCACGCGTCCGCAGCCAGCCGTCACGATCAAGGTCTGGCCCAGCGGATGAGTGTGCCAGGCGGTTCGAGCGCCGGGCTCAAACGTGACGATTGCGCCGACAACACGCGCGGGATCGCTTCCCTTAAACGGCGAGTCAATGCGCACCGTGCCGGTAAACCAGTCGGCCGGTCCTTTGTTGGAAGGCTGTGAGCCACTTCGTTTGATTTCCATATTTTGAATTCTTTATTTTGTTTTTATCTAGAGCCCTCTGCAAAATCAAATTTTCATTGTAGCGGCGGTCTGTGACCGTCGGCTTCCAGTATTTTACCATCCACGGCGCTCACAGAGCGCCGCTACAGCATTCTCGCTCAGCGGCCGACCAGTTTTTGCAACTGTTCCGGGTAGCGCGCCCCTTGAACCGTGATTTTGGATGCAGCGCTTTCGAGCTCGCGCAAATCTTCCGGCGCAAGCTGAACTGAAGCGGCTCCGATATTTTCGCGCAAACGATGCAGCTTCGTGGTGCCCGGAATCGGAACAATCCAAGGTTTCCGGGCCAGCAGCCAGGCCAGCGCGACCTGGGCGGAGGTCACCTTCTTCTGTTCCGCAAACCTGCCCAGCAGATCAACCAGGGCCTGATTCGCTTTTCGGTTCTCCGGGCTAAAGCGAGGGACCTTGTTGCGGAAATCGGTGCTGTCGAACTTCGTATTCTCGTTGATCTTTCCCGTGAGGAAACCCTTGCCCAAGGGACTGAACGGAACGAATCCGATTCCCAATTCTTCCAAGGCCGGCAACACTTCCGCTTCCGGCTCTCTCCACCACAGCGAGTATTCGCTTTGGAGCGCGGTCACCGGCAGGACGGCATGGGCGCGGCGGATGGTCTGCACCCCGGCTTCAGACAGTCCGAAGTGCTTCACCTTGCCGGCACGAATCAAATCTTTTACCGTCCCGGCCACTTCTTCGATGGGCACGTTTGGATCAACCCGATGCTGGTAGAGCAAGTCAATCGTTTCGACCTTGAGCCGTCTGAGTGATGCTTCAACGACTTGTTTGATGTGCTCGGGCCGGCTGTTCAAGCCGCCCTGCTTGCCGCCGTCACAATCGAATCCGAACTTGGTGGCGATGACCACTTGTCCGCGGAACGGAGCCAGGGCTTCGCCCACGAGTTCCTCGTTCGTGAACGGGCCATAGACCTCGGCGGTGTCGAAGAAAGTGACACCCTGTTCGACGGCTGACCGAATCAGGGAGATCATCTCCTGCTTGTCTCCAGCCGGGCCGTAGCCGAAGCTCATGCTCATGCAGCCCAGCCCGATGGCCGAAACTTCCAATTTGCTGTTTCCAAGTATGCGCTTTTTCATTTTTGAATCCTTTCTTTTAGTTATCGATTCACACCTTCACGTAAAGTTTCGCACCTTTTTCCACAAATCAACTTTTGGGCGGCCAGTCCACGCCGGCCAATTCCTTTGGCAATTGCGTCGGGTCAACGGGGTAAATGAGCGACATGTCGGGCTTGGTCTTCGCGCCGGGCAGAAATTCGAGCTCCTCCGGCGCGCCGACGATGAGCCAGAGCACCTCGGCGTCGGTGTCGTTGAACACCTGGCGCAACTGGTCCGGCCCGACCAGCACGCCGCCGTAGCGCGGCACGGTCAACGTCTCGTCGCCCACGCGCAGGTGCCCCACGCCTTCCAGCACGAAATAAAACTCCTCCGCGCGGATGTGCTTGTGCAGCGTGTTCGCGCTCTTCGGCGGCAACCGCCAGAGCCGCGCGCCGAGATTCTCGCTCCCGGTGCGCTCCAGATAATCCGCGTTCGAGATGCGCATCAGGTTGGAAGGACGCCAATGGAGATCGTCCGGCTTGATGAGATGGTAACCTTGAATCGGTTTCATGGACTTTATTTGACTGGCGGATATTTTTTAACAAACCAAGAACGTGAGATGCTAATTGGAGATGGCTTCGCAAATGGCTGAAAAGCCTCCCAGCTGGCTTTACGTGCATGCTCAATTCGCTCAGAAAACCGAGCCTCGTCAGGAAGTTTATCTGTGTAGCCGATTGCACGCGCGAAAGCCTCGACGCACTCAAGCACCCTTAACAGAGATTTAATCGCTATGCTCCGCGCGCAAACCGCCGCCGGATGTCCGCCACGGGAACATTGTGGGCGCCTTTCTTCACGCGCTCGCGCACGCGGGCGATGGCGTTGGCCGGTTTGGGCAGCCAGAGAAAATGGATGTAAATCTGAAAACCCCGCCGCTTCGCATCCCGCAGCAATCGCAGGTAGGTGAGTCCGCTTAGTCGCTGGCATTTTGTTTCGGCTCGCGCGGACGCTCGCCCCACCGGGTTAAGCTTTCGCGTAAATCTCCGCGCGCTTCTCCACGAACTCTTTCGATGTGGCTTTCGCCTGTCGTCGTGGAAACGATTTTACGAGACGGAGAAGCTGACTGACCTTTCGGATTTTTTCCTCAAAAGGTTCGCGCGCTAATTTCCTACGCATCTCCAGCGTCATGCCTTTGAATACACTTCTGCGCCCTTCTCGACAAATTCTTTCGACTTTTCTTCCATCCCCTTCTTGAGCGCCTCTTCTTCGGCGATGCCTTGTTCGGCAGCGTATTTGCGGACGTCTTCGGTAATCTTCATGGAACAGAAGTGTGGGCCGCACATGGAGCAGAAGTGGGCGGTCTTCGCGCCGTCCTGCGGGAGGGTTTCATCGTGGAACGCACGCGCAGTCACCGGGTCGAGACTCAGGTTGAACTGGTCTTCCCAGCGG
>JBEKJN010000084.1:0-10179 GCA_050011235.1 Verrucomicrobiota bacterium
AGCGGCGAGCTTCCGTCTGCGGCTCGGCAGCGGCGTTACGCTCCAGTTTCGTTCCAGCCGTCTCTCCACCTGCACTTCACTTCCTCCGCTTGCCGACCGCAGACCGAAGCCAATTAAGAAAAATTCAACCGTTTTGTAATTGAGTAATTTTGCTCAACGTATTGAGTAAATTGTATGACGCCCAAATGACTCCATGACGAACTTCTTCACAGAAAACATTCCGTCTTGTGAAAACAGGAAAGCAATTGGTATGTGAGGCAAAGCAAAAATTCTCAGTCGGGGCGGCAACTTCCGCCCCAGACCCCGCCCACCAATCCCTTGATTTGGATTTACGTCCACAGGACACCGACCAACTTTTCATTTGAGTGGCGCAGTCGCGCTAATTCCCTGCGCGTGAATCAGAGGCGTGATTATGTGTCGCCGGTCGGCGCGTCAATGTATTGCTCGCCTCATCCGGCTGCGCTCCACATTGCACCCGCCGCCCGGCTTCCGGATTTTTGCCTCTAGGATTTCGCGCACGGAGAATTGCTTTGCAAATCAGGAAGATGAACTGCAAAACATCTCAATCCGGCTATTCTCGAATCAGCTTTGCATTTACCGTCTCGTTGTCATCAGTATTAACGAGCTTGTAGGGATAGTTTGGGTCATTCCCATCAATCACCGTTATTTCAGTTGCGGAAGTCCAGACTCCGCTATCAGCCGCATCATAGGGGGAAACTTGCCAAAGCGAACCGTCATTAAGTTTAATCAGATTTCCGTCATCCAAAACACTGTCAATCGTTTGGCTGCTGTTCACCCCACCATAAATTGATTTGTAGGAAACTTGCCGCCTTTGGGGTGCAGGTGGTGCGGATATAATAACCTGTGGTTCTGGAGCAGCCACCACCAACACCAGCACCGTCGCCTTTTGTGCCGACTTCACCACATCTGCAAAATTTAGATTGTTGGTGATTGCCGTTTTGAGTTTGGCATCTGGCATGGATTCGAGAAAACTCAAAAGAAAGCTGCTTTTCACCGCGTAATTTACATTTTCCGGCAACGCTCCGCTCGCGGCCAGTGCCGCCTGTGCGTTCAACTTGGCCGACACGATGCCAACCACGTTGCCATGTTCATCCACCAATGCGCCGCCCGAATTGCCCGGCTGCACCGGCACGCTGATCTGAAAATAGCGCGGGTCATCAGCCACGCCGGACAATGACGCGATTTCCCCTTTGGCCAGCTTGGGTGCGAATCCTTGCAATGTCGGGTCTGGAAAACCAACGGTAGCCACTGTGCTGCCGAGGTTCACCGTGCGGCTCGCTGCAATCGGCAATGCCGCTCCGCCTTGTGGAATAGTTTCCGCTTTCAATAACGCGAGATCGTTCGCCGTGTCCACACTCGCTATTTTTGCGTCAATTAAACCCGCGCTTGTGGACACCCGAATCTGTGTTGCTCCCTTTACGACGTGCGCGCATGTTACGAGAAATCCATCATCCGTAACGAAAAAACCTGTCCCGCTGGCTGTGGGTGAAAACTTGGTCGTCAAATCCTCCGGGTTGGGTTTCGAGGCGAGAGATTCCTTTTGTGGGACAAAAACTGCCGCAAGACGTTCGGCTTCGACAATTTCTTCGCGTGACATATTTGTCTCGCAAATTTTCATGCACGACAAAATGTTGGTGTAAATGTAAGTCAAGCTGGCTTGATAAGCTCCGCCCAAACTCGAATCTTGCCAGCTATGAGCAGCGGCCAGGCTCAACCATTTATATGCTTCAACTTCATTTTTCGGCACTCCTATTCCGCTGCCGAAACACGCTCCAAGCATGGCTTGTCCACTTTTGTCCCCCCGTTCCGCAGATTTTCTAAACCATTTTACAGCGCGCTCGGTATCTAACGAAACGCCATTGCCATACAAATAACAAAGACCTATTTGAGTCTGCGCTTCAGCAAAACCATTTTCGGCAGATTTTTGATACCAGGTTGCGGCTTCTGTGTAGTTGGTGGCAGAATAATAAGAAACAGCCAGTGCGAATTGAGCTTCGGTGTCTCCTCGTTCTGCTTTCGCTCTCGTTTCTCGACTCACCTGAATAATAATGTCGCTGGCCGGCGCGTGAAACATTTGAGTCTGTGACGCCATATTTGTTGCATCCGGCACAAAACCAAAATCATTTGTCGGGATTGAATCAAAGATATTTTTGTATGTCCGCTGCGTGGTGCCGGTCTGCGCTGGCAGTTTCAACGCCGCCGCCATGACAAGCACGATCAAGGCAAGGAATGGGGTTTGTGTTTTCAAGGCGATTTTCCTACGCGCCCTCGCCTGCTCCCAAAGAAAATGGGCGTGACCTACTCACGCTCCTCCACAGGCACAGGAATGCCCTCAAAAGAACGCTTTCAGACACGCCCGATGGGGCGTGCCTTCAAACGCTGTCTTTTGAGTAGAAATTTCCTGTTTCGTGGAAGACAGCAGCCGAAGCTACGCAGATTGTTTTTTAGATTTGGTTACATTCGTTTTTTCGGAACGCTGACGATTGAATCAAACGGCGTCCGGCAAGGCAAGAATTAGCGGCTAGCGGCATCAGACGCAACAGGAAGCCGGGTTTTTCGTTGCCAACATTCTCACGGAGGCATATAAAAACAAAACCATGAAAAAACAAATCCTTAAATCCATCATCACCATTGGCCTAATCGCCGTGACCGGCTGTTCGGCATTTCGCAGCAGCACACAAGTTATGACCGTAACCACCAATCCGCAAAATGCCATGCTGACGATTAACGGCATCAAATATCATCCGCCTGTGCAAGTGCCGGTGAAGCGCGATCAGCCCGCCATCATCCAATGCGAAGCCGCAGGATTTGAACCACAACTGCGTGTGATTGAAACTCATCTTAACGGGACGGGAGCTTTAGACGTGGCTGGATTCCTGCTCTTTCTGTTTCCCGGAGTTGGCTTGCTGACCCCCGGAGCGCATTCGCTTGATGAAACCACCGTCAACATAGACTTGTATCATCCCTACGTTGCGCCAAATCCTCCGCCAGTTGCATCCCAACGAGAAGGGCATCATTGAGATTTGATGGTTTCAATCGGCAACTGGCAAGGCTACATGGCTTACGCGCGTTTAGGGCGTAAGGAAACTCCGTTGCCGGCCCGTGTGACGAATTGAATGTCGCGATCCACCGTGCGCCACTGGCGGTTGAACTGATTTTTTATGTGCCGGTGGATTTCCATTTTCCGCACGCCGTCAGCGAGCAACCGGGCAACGCAGTCGCGTCGCTTGTCAATTTCCCGCCGGTTGCCTTTTCGATACGGCACGCGCTGGCCGGAGCGGATTGCAGATTGTTTTGCTGGAGACATCATGGCTGACAATTTCTCCTGCTAAATGTTTTCACCAGTTCACTCGCACGGGGACTTCAAAGCGTGACACCGTGACAATTCAATGTTGGCAAGGGTTTTGTCAGCTTTGCATCCGTGACAAGTTTTTTGCTGTCACGCCTTGAAAAAGGAAAATCGCGAATGTCCATGCGGTTTGTCTCGCTGTCACGTTTCGATTGCCCCGGTCGGCAGATAACGCTCAAAAGCCTCTGTGAAGTCGGCTAACTCGTAACCTTTGGCTCGGTTGTCACCGATGCGAACATCCCGCGAACTGATTCCAAACGAGCGTAAGCGACGTGCCAGCCAAGTTTGTGAGATTGGTTTGCCTTTGTGCGCTTCCGGCCATTGGCGGTCAGTCATGGCGCACAAAGTTTCCACCAGTGACTTTGAAAAAATCCGTTCGGCGTGGGTTTCATCAAATGCCTGCCGGATGTCTGCCAGCAGCATCGTGCCGATGCCTTGTGCGTCGCTGTCCTCTTTGCCGGTCAATTTCGTGAACGCATCGGCGGCGCGTTGCGGCCAGTCGCCGCCCGCGATTTCGGCAATGGCAAAAAGTGGACGCCAGTTGTCAGCCAAACGATTGAACGCGCCAGACGGCAGCACCGGATCACACACTTCAAGTCGCGCCTCGTTATCAGCCACAAATCGCGCCAGCTTGCGGCAAAGTTCCTTCTCATAGTCCACACGGCGCGAGTCAAACCGTTCGAGCAATTCGCCGGGCTTGGCGCGTTCAAGACGAATCACAATGCTGCGGTCGTGAAGCGTGCCGGGCAACGCGCCAATTCCGCAAAGCACGGCGGGCGCAAAAACTTGGAAGCCGCGAACCTCGTTGTTGTCGCCCACGCAGCGAAACGCCTGCCCGCCGCGCCGGTGTCCAGAATTAAGCAGACCGCGCAACTCCTCATTTTCCTGCAACCAGGCATCGTATTCGTCAGCAAGAATTGTCGGGGCGTGCGCGTTCACCAGCCGGAATAAAACCGCGACACTCAAATTTTCCATGAGCAACGGACGTGAGACAAAGACGGCAACCACGTCGCGCAACGTCGTCTTGCCGCAACGCTTTTCTGGCGAACAAATGTTGAGACGCGGCGAACACAAAAACGCCGTGAAGCCGTGCGCGTGCGCCACCCACAACGCGAGAGCGTCCGCCGCGCCGTTCGGCAACGCGACATAACGAGCGAACGTCTCCGCGATTTTGCAAAGCGTCTCCGCGCCGTTCACCGCTTCCGGCCACAGTTCTACTTCCGGCAACAATACTGCGCTGCCTTGTAAAATCTGTTTCGGCTTCGCTGATTCACTTTGCAGCGGGATTTCTTCCGTGTCCGCGTCCGGCACGTCGTCGCGGATTTCCGGCGTTTCAAGTAATGCGTTCATCGTTTGGCCTCCAATGGTTTGAAATTCAGGAAGAAAACTGTCTGGCGGTTGCCATTGTCCCGCGTGCCATCCGGCATCCGCACGAATTGTGAGCGTGTCCACGTCGCCCGGTCCGCGCCAAGTGAAACGGCATAGCGGAAAAACTTTTCAATCTTCGCGTCCGGCTGGCCGTGAACGTAGAACCAGCCATGAAGTGAGCGGTTGCCACTGTGAACCGCGCAAATCAGCGGTGCGAACGTGCCAAGATGTAACAGCAACGCCGCGTGTTCATCCGGCGAGCCGGTGTCAAATTCGCAAATCAGAAAGCGACGTGCGCCGGTATTGGCGAGCGTATGTTTCGATTCCTTGCCATCTTTGGTTGTGCCGGTGACTGCCGACATGGGCGACGGCACGATCAACGCCAGCGCGGACAATTCACCGCGCCAATCGTCGCGCGGCTTGGTGTCGAAAACGGAATTGGATTTGCCGCAGCACAAAAGCGAGTTGCCGGGAAACAGCCGGTCAATTATTTCCTCTGTGTGTTGTGCGTTGTCCTCAATGCGCGGCCTGCTCAAATCCCATAAATCCGCCAGCCCGCCATTGTCACGGACGATTGCTTCGCGTTGCTCCTGATTTATTCGCGGCCATCTGGCGGCGGATTGAACCGGCGCGGCGTTGCCTTTTGGCTGCCACGCACACGGCAGGGAATTTTGGACGGCGGAGATGATTTCGGCACGGGACACGGCACGCCCACAATTCGCCACGCGGTTTTCGAGCAGGTTCATAATCTCACCGGCGGGCAAATGCGCGTGCAATTGGCGGGCGACACGGAAAAGCCAGTTGTGGACGCCTTCACCGGCACGCGGCGGAGCGGCCAGCAATTCTTGAAGGAATGGCGGATGTTCGCGGGTCATGGCTATTTTTGCTGAATTAGTTTCCCGTGTTCATCAAGCGCACCCCTGCGTTGCAATTCTGCTCGCACGTCATCCGCGCTCATGCGTTCGACTGGCGTATTTGTGTTCAGGAGACCCGAATGAGCTAAGTCGGTTTTGTCCCGCCAAGAATCGGGAAAACGATTTATCATTTGCAGCCTGTAAGCTTGCGCGTTGAAATCGCGGTCTGTGCATCCCTTCTGGCCTAAATCTTCCCACCACGCCTGCGAGAGTTCGCGTGCACGAGTTATTGCGGCCTGAAATTCGGGATATTTGTCGCGCCAAGCAGTGAGCGTGACAAAAGACACATCCAAATCAGCCGACATTTGATGAAGCGATTGTCCCTGACGCCCAAGTTCGATAACGCGCTCGCAGTATTCCGGTTTGTAAAGTGTCGGCCTGCCTTTGCCGGTGATAACGCCCGTTGTTTTTTGAAGTTTATCCATTTTGAGGCTCGCTTTCCCGTTCACACTTGGCAATGAAATCCAAGATGGATTGTAGATTGAAAAGTCGCGTCCCCTTCACCTGTCCCGGTTCGCGGATGCTGACACTGCGGAAGTGTCCCTTGCCCGCACCTTCGTAAAGTTTGGCGCGGGAAAATCCGCAGTAAAATTCCACGCCGATCTTGGGCGGGCGAATCCAGACGGGCAGGCCGTTGGACTGGTCTTGAAGTAGTTCCCGCGCCTTGGGCGGCACGGGCCTTGTGGTTTGAACCAGCATAGCCGGGCTAGTGGCCGGGGCAGAATTGCCAGTTTTATTTTTCCCCATATCTTCAATAGCGGGAAGTCAATTTTGTTATCTGACTTCCGCGCACATGAAGTTTCCCACTTGGCGCACTCTCACCTCAAATTTGTCAGGGGGTGAGAGTATTCGAGACGTTCTTAAACAGCGGGATCGTTGGCGAGTTTTGCCAGTTCATCTTGGTTTTTTGCCAGTCCTAAAAAAGCCGTTTTGAGTCTGCGCCGAATATCGGCGTTCTTATCCGACGGAAATCTTCTCGATGGGGCAGCTATCCGTGCGAGTTCGGGAATTTCGCAAGGTTGGGGATAGGCTTCCAAAAGCCTTGATTCCGCGACTTTCCACCACGCAGAATAAATTTTCTTGTCGTCACAAAACCCCGCGACTTGCTTCCCGTCTAGTTTCTCTTGAGTCTGCTCCCATTCGACCAGCAAACAGAGATAAAGCTTTTCGGCAATTTTTCTTGTCCCTTTTTCAACAGCCATACGTTGCGTGCCATTGCGTGATGTTTGATGGATGTCATAGTAGGCGTCCTCGCCTTGTTTCAGAGATTCGAGAAATTTTATATGCTTCACCGAGTATCCCGGATGCCGCGACATCATCAACGGCCATGATACTTCTTTGCGCGCTAATGGCTGGACAATTTCTGGATTCTTTTTGGCAATTTCCATCAGGCTGTTACAACCAAGACTGACAAGATAATGAAGAAGGCCAGCAGCGTCCCGTATCTCATTCATGGTCGCGCCGGGCTTTTTTCTTAAAATTTTTGGCAGCTTGTTGGTTCGATCCTTGGCTGACTGCTTCTCGGCAAGTCCACGTTTAACAAGGTCGGCCAGATTTCGCATTACATCGCTAACACTGGCTGCGTCCACCGCGATTTTCGACAAGCGCCACGGTAAGGGTTTCACGACGGGTTTCACGCGCTCTTTGGCGGGACGTTTAAGATTCTGTTTTGCCTGCTCCGCAGACGGCACAAATTTAATTTTTCTAACCAGTCTCCATTCGCCCTTGATCCGAATCTCGCCGTCCCTGTCGAAATTCTGCCATTGGATAGGCATCCATTCGTGACCCGGTAAAGTGAAACGTGGCGGCGTTGATTTTTGAAATTCAAACTCACTCACAAAAATCAGGGGCCGGGACAGAGGATGATGTTACGCCTTCACCAGCGTCTTGGTGCAATAGCTGTTGAGGCTTTCCCCGGCGGCAAGGGCTTTGGCGGCAAGACGACGGTGCAGGGCCGGTTCCACGCGCAACACAAACTTGCCGCTGAATTTTTTCGCTGCCAGCGGTTCGGGCAGGGTGTGGCCATCCGCGTGAATCAGTTCCAGCATTTCCTCGGCGGCCTGACACAATTCCGCATAAACCCGCGCCTCGTCGCTGCCGTGAACGCCGCCCGCCATGATTTCCGGGCAGCGGCCAATGAAGCAATGATCCTCGTCGCTCCACTCCACGAATTTCGCGTAGCGGGCGGCCTGTTCTTTGATTTGTTTGCGTGTCATACTCAATTCTCGTTGCTCGTTGCTCAATTCTCTTTCACCGCATCCAAAGCGCGGCGCACGTCGCGTTCCTGATAATGCTTGGCGTCATCGCCCGCGCCGCCGCTGATTGTCACCCGCAATCCTTTCGGATGCGTGAAGTTCCGATGGCTGCCCTTGCCGCCCCGGTTCACAAACCCGACTTTTTCCAAGTCGGCAATCAGTTGTCGCACTTTGCGCGGCATTTCAGTATCAAAATAGTATCACAGAGGTTTGCCGATGTCAAACAAGTGAAAATCAGCCAAGGGACGGGATTTTTTTGATGGCAGCGCGGAGCGGTTCAAGTTCGTGGTGCGTGTAGCCACGATTCACGGATTCCGTTTTGTGGCCGGTAAGCTTCATCCGCACTTCCTGCGAAACACCCGCATTTGCCATCACACTGTTGAACGAGTGCCGCAAGGCGTGGAACGTGCGGCGGGACAACTGGCGCACGCCCGCCTTTTTCACCTTGCCCGCGTCCAAGCCCGCGTCCCGCATGATGAGTTTGAAGGTTTGGGAAAGTCCCTTCCGTCCGCCTGATTTGAGATTGGCCGTGTGTGGCATCAGGAAAACTTCCGGCTTGTCTGTGCCTGCCAGCGTGCCCAAGTGCGCAGCCAAGTCAGGGTGAAGCGGCACGGTGACTTTTTCCCCCGTCTTGGCTTGCGTGTAAGTGATCGTGCTCAAATCTGTGTCCGCCCATGCCATCCGGCAGCAATCGCTCATGCGCGCCCCGGTGAAGTAGGCGAGCAAAATCAATGTCTTCCATTCCCCTTTCGCCGTGTCCACGAGCATCTTGACTTCCGCCGGGGTGAACGTGCCGCGCTCCATGCTTTTGCCTTTGGGCAATTCCACCGCTTCCGCCGGATTCGTGGTGATGATGCCTTGCCGCCGCGCATGGTTCAAAGCCGCGCCGATGATCTTGATGTCCAAGACAAGAGTTTGCGGGGCGAGTCCCTTGTCCGTGCGATAGCTCAAAAACCGTTCCACGTCGCCCGTTGTCAGGCTGGTGAGCGGCTTGGCCGTGCGATTGCCCAGCGAAGCCAGAAAGTCCGTCACGGCCACGCCGTAGCGCGTGGCCGTGCCTTTTGATTTACGCTCAATCTTGCTGGCAATCCATTGGTTCAAGAAATCATTCACGGACGGGGCGCGAAGCGTTTCTTCCCCGCCCGCTCGCGCCATGATGTCCGCCACGACCTTGCGCGCCTGTGCTTCCACCAGATTGCCCGCCCGTCCAAGTTTCGAGGCGCGCTCAAATTCGAGTGCGACGGACATCGCCTTGGTGCGGTCTTCGCATTTTGTGGAGCGCAACGTCCATCGGCCATCCGGGGCGAGAAATGAAGCGTGCCAGTAAGGTGAGCGAGGTCTTTGATGTATGCTTGCCATATAGTGCTAAAATAGTGCTAAAGTCTGCCCATGTCAAGCGTGTTTGATTATGTTGATAGTAAAGGGATTTATGCGTGTCCGCCTTGTGGAATGGTAGCCCGGGTTCGATTCCCGGTAGGGTCGCCAAACTTGTTTTTTCCACTTCGGAATCCGATAACAGCTTGAAAAACAAGCACGTTTCAGCGGTTCGATAATTCCCATTATCAAAAGTAACGCCTTGGGGGAAAAGCACCTTCTGCAACCGTTGCTTTTGGTCGCTCGAAGACTCCGTCCACAGCCGCGCCGCGTTCAGCATGAAGTGTTCCGCAAAATTGGACACAGTTTCCACGTTGTAGGCTTTGAGTTGGCGTCCTGTTCTTCCATTTCTTCCAACGCAATTTGCTCGCTTAGTTTGCTGATAGCAACACTCTATAACGAGACATGACGCCCCGCACTTTTATTGTGGCATGGAATAAGCGGTGCCTCCCAAAACGCAATCATGAGAAGCCCATATTCCTCAATCTTGTGCGGCACGATGCTCGTGCTGGCCGTTGCCGCTTCCGCCCAAACCCTTAAACCCGGGGTCGCCACCATCGTCCGCATCCAGGGTGAAGCCCGATACTCGCTGGGCGACGGGAATTGGCATCCACTTGTGGTTGGTAAAATACTCAGCGCGGGCGTTGTCATTGAAACGAGTCACGACGCCACGGTGGATCTGGTGCTGGGCGGGACCGTTGCAATGCCGCAAGCCGCGCAGTGGCCTGATCGAATCGGGCCGGCACCGGATGCCAACATTCGCGGTATGATTGATTACAAACCTGCCGTCGAACAGAACATGGTCCGCATGATGGGCGACACCATGCTGGCCATTGACAAATTGACCATCTCGGACACGGGCGTGGACACCGTCAGCGACACCGAACTGGATTTGTGG
>JBEKJN010000085.1:0-10097 GCA_050011235.1 Verrucomicrobiota bacterium
CCCAGCGGGCTGCGAACCAGGGCGCATCCAATGAGACCGGCGAACAAACCCAGCCCGCCAAACAACAGCCATGTGGAATTTCGCAACAGCCATTGCGAAACGGCGGTGAAGCGGCCGGTGACGTGCG
The DNA here is from genome assembly GCA_050011235.1 of Verrucomicrobiota bacterium. GTDB lineage: Bacteria > Verrucomicrobiota > Verrucomicrobiia > Limisphaerales > UBA11358 > UBA11358. The sequence goes on from JBEKJN010000085.1 coordinate 128, forward strand.
CGTCCGCCGCCGGCAGGCACACTGCAGGCAGGATGGTTTGGAGTTTCGTGTTGCGCAACACCCTCAAGGCCGTTTCCGGACTTGGGCGAACGGTGGGCGGTTCGAGCAAATCACGTTCGTTGCCGGTAGCCATGAATGCTTCCACGCGTTCCTCGGCCGCCAGGTTCATCATTCGAGTAGGCAGCAAAAGATCTTCCACGACGATTTGTGAGATGCGGCAAAGACCAAAGAAAATCACGGCGGAAAAAACGAGCGGCGGGAGCAGTGTGAATTTTGCGGAAAATGCTCCGCGCAGCCAGAATTGCGCGAGCAGCACCGAAGCGAAAAGGCTGGCGATAACAAAAACATTTAAGATGTCCAGGTAACGGCTGACCGGAAAAACACCCCCATAATTTGCACGCCCATAGGCAAGCGCAACTGATTGCAGCAGGCTCCACAGCCCCAGTCCCAGCAACAATTCAGCCGCGCGTGACTCCTGAAAATTTTGCCGAAAATAAGAGGCGATCAGCAAAACAAGCGGCAGGAAAATGAAACCCGCCATTTCCGGGGTGTCAAAAAACAGCCAGGTTAGATTGTGTGCCAGGGCTGCGGCAAATTCCACCAATGTATGTGCCTGCAGGTTACGGCCCACGTCCGTCGAAACGCGGAGGGCCAGACCCAACCCAATGACAGCCAGGCAACAAACCAGCGTGATTAAATTTCCCTTTTCCATCCGCCGATGTTTGATGGCGCGCAAAATCGTCAATCCGCCAACGGCCATGGGAGCCAGCAAACCTGAAGCCATGGTAAACAAACCCATGACTGCCACGGCCAATCCGAGCCACCACCGCCGGCAGCCCGGTTTTCCAAACCCGAGTCCGGCCAGTGTCGCCAACCAGCAGAGGCTCATGAAATATTGTTGGGAATTCATCGGCCAAAGGGCGTTTTCTGCGGCATAGGGCAGCGCGAAAAATGGTGCCAACAGAAAACAGACGAGCCATCCGTTTTTTCGCCCCAGAGAATCCCACAGGCAAAATGCCAATCCGCAAACAAAGGCCGCGTGAATGAACGCGTTGACCGTCATTTGCAACAAAGGTTCCCAGCGCCCGTTCAGCCAGATGACGCCCAGATCGAGCAGGCGCGTGAAGAAAATTCGATGCTCATTAAAGGGCGCAAAAAAGTATTTCCAGGTCAGATGACCTTCCACCCACGGCCTGAAGAACCAGTCGGCCTCAAACCACTGGTCCCACATCGGCAGTGGCGACCCATAAAGCTGCACCACCCATAGTTGTGCGCCCAGCACGACCAAAAACAACGCCACCAACCATGCGATAAAATGCTTGAATGAGTCGTTTGGCAAGTTTGTCGGCTTGGTCATTTCGAGAAACCTCAATCGGGCGCGAGCCTAAATCAATTTCACCCTGATGCAAGTCCACATACCCATCGCCGGTTCCTCATCCGCCCGTGGCGCCGGATTTTTCGTGTCTTTTGGATTGATTCGTGGTTAAACAGTCACCGACGTTTATGGATTTTGATTCGACAGTTTTTCCGCTGCGGCCGGCGTGGGTGGAGATTGACCTTGCGCGGCTGCGAAACAACCTGCGGCTTATCCGCCGCGACCTGCCGCGGCACGTGCAATTGATGGCCGTGGTGAAGGACGAGGCCTACGGCCACGGCGCGCTTGACGCCGCGCGCATCGCGCTCGAAGAAGGCGCGTGGGGCCTCGGCCTGAGCACGCTCGAAGAGGCGATGACCCTGCGTGAGGCGGGCATCACCGCGCCACTGCTGCTGCTGGGCGAACGGCAGGAAGCCGAATTGCCGTTGTGTGTGGAGCACGACCTGACCGTCTGCATCAACGGATTCCACACCGTCCGCCAGCTCGCGCGCATCGCCGCCGCGCATGACAAACACGTGCCAGTGCATTTGAAAATCCACACCGGCATGAGCCGTTTCGGCGTGCGCTGGGACGAAGCGCAGCCGCTCATCGAACAAATCGTCGCCGAAAAATCGCTGTCGCTCGAAGGCGTGATGACGCACTTCGCGCAATCGGATGAAATGGAAAAGACCTTCGCCAACCTGCAATTCTCCCGTTTCAATGAAGTTTTGCAGGGCATGGCGGCGCGCGGCATCTCCGTGAAGTTGCGCCACGCCTGCAACAGCGGCGGCTTTCTGGACCTGCCGCATGCGCACCTCGACATGGTCCGCGTGGGCATATTGAACTACGGGGTTTTTCCGTCGTCGGTCTGCCGGCGGATTCCCGGCATCGAGCCGGTGATGTCGGTCAAGGCGCGCATCGCGGCGATCCAGAAACTGAAGCCGGGCGAGGTTGTCGGCTACGGCATGCGCTACACTGCGCCTTCCGGGCGGCGGATCGCGGTGTTGCCCATCGGTTATGGCGACGGTTTCCCGCGCGTGCGCAACACCGGCGGCGCGCTCATCCACGGCCGGCACGCGCCGCTCATCGGCGGCATTGCGATGGACGCGCTGATGGTGGACATCACGGACATTCCCGAGGCGCAAATGTGGGACGAAGCCGTGTTGATGGGCAAACAAGGCAGCCAGGAAATCACCGTGCACGACATCGCGAAATTGAAAAACTCGGTGAGCTACGATGTGCTGACGAACTGGCGGCTGCGCTTGCGGCGCAAGACCGTGAATAGCGAAACCAAAACCGTGCGCCCACTTGAAACTGTAGCCGCAAAATGAATTTTAACCACGGATGAATACGGATGGACACAGATACGGAGACACGAATTACGCGAATTTTCACGAATTGATTTCGCCCGTTTTTAGTTCGTGCGAATTCGTGAAATTAGTGTCGGATCGCTTTTCCCGTGTTTATCCGTGTCCATCCTGGTTGATTGAGCAATGAAGCTGCTTTTCTCCGAACAAAATTCCGACTACGAGCATTACCAGTTCCCCTATGCCATCTGGGCGGTGCCGGAGGAAGGCGAAACGCCGTCGGACATCTTCAATGCGGGTTTCCTACCGTCGTCGCGCGATCTCGACCGCTTTTACCTCTGCCGGCAGGTGCGCGTGAACCTCGCGGAGTTCAAGCCGTCGTCCGAGAACCGCCGCATTTTGCGCAAAGGTGCGGGCATCGAGGTAAAGCTCGTGCCGCGTGACAAATACGATTACACGCCCGAGCGCCGCCAGTTTTTCAAGACCTACGCGGACATCAAATTCGGCAAGGACGTCATGACGTTTGAGCGGCTCGACGCGCTTTTCAGTTCGCCGATTATTTCGCATCTGCTGGTGTTCACGGACGCGGAGCACGGTGGGGAAGTCGGCGTGGCGACACTTTACATCGAAGGCAGGGAGTTGGCCTATTATTACTACGCGTTTTACGACTTGAATTATTACGCGCGCAATCTCGGCATGTTCATGATGACCTCGGCGGTGGTGTTGTTCGCCGAACGCGGCTTCAAGCAGCTTTACCTCGGCACATGCTATTCGCAGACAGCGCTGTATAAAACGCAGTTTGCCGGCGCGGAATTTTTCAACGGGTTCCGCTGGTCGGACGATCTGGACGAACTGAAATTCATCATCCGGCGCGACAAAAAGGAACTGGACCAGCACCTGCTCGAAACCGAGGAATACCGCGACGAATTTTACAGGGGCGATCTCGGCAAAATCACCGAGGCCAGCGTGTTCCGCGTAAAGGTGAAGTGAGAGATGCTGGAGCCAGCTGTCAGGATTGAACTGACGACCCACGGTTTACAAAACCGTTGCTCTACCGCTGAGCTAAGCTGGCCCTAAAGCTGAAAGCAGACGGCTTCCACCAAGGTTTGGAAAACTTCCAATCAGGCCAAAAACCCGCGCCTCAATTTCGGCCATTACAAACCCGATGGCAACTATTTTGAAAAGGGCTGATTCTATGGCAAGTTAATTCGCCATGACCGTCCTTGCCAGGGCCTCAGCGTTAGTGGTCGCGGGCAACAGGCGGATCAGCGCACGCGCGGCCCGCTTCAGCCACAGTCGAAATGGCTTGAAATGGTCTTCGTTTAGTGGACTCTGACAGCCGGACTATGAAAAAACTGCTTCAAGAAGCCGCGTTCGAACGCCGCCTCGTCTGTGACGGCGCGATGGGCACGCAACTCATGCTCGCCGGCCTCGAAAGCGGCGGTTGCGGCGAACTTTGGAACCTGACCAACCCGGACCGCGTCCTCGCGATCCAGCGCCGTTACGTGGATGCCGGCACCGATTGTCTCATCACCAATACGTTTGGCGGCAGCCGCACTGTCCTGAACCGGCATGGCGTCGCCGGCAAGGTCTGGGCAATCAACCAGGCCGGAGCGCGCATCGCACGCGAGGCGTTTGGCAATCGCCCGGGATACGTGCTGGGCGACATCGGCCCGCTCGGCGCGATTCTCGAACCCTACGGTGAGCTTTCGCAGGCTGACGCGCAAATCGCGCTCGAAGAACAGGCGCGCGCCCTGGTTGAAGCCGGCGTGGACGCCATCATCATCGAAACACAGACGTCGCTTGAAGAACTCGGATTGGCGATTGACGCCGCCAAAGCCGCCGGGGCACCGTGCATCATCGGCTCGCTGGCTTACGATTTGTCGGCGGACAAGACATTTTTTGTGACGATGATGGGTGTGTTGCCGGACAAGGCTGCCCAGTTTGTGGAAGAAAGAGGCGCACACATTGTGGCGTTGAATTGCGGCACCGGCATGGACATGACGGGCGCGGCAAAGGTTGTCCGGCTTTACCGCGAGAATTGCACGTTGCCGACCATGGCGCAGCCCAATGCCGGCCTGCCCGTGCTGGAAAAAGGGAAGGCGGTCTATAAACAGTCACCGGCTGAAATGGCGAACGGCGTGCCGGGACTGCTGGCCGCGGGCGCCAACATTGTCGGCTCCTGCTGTGGCAGCACGCCCGAACACACCCACGCCATCCGCCAAGTCATTGATGAATTTAACCGGGGCAAATAAGCCGCCGTTCGGAGTTCCGGCTTCAGCCGGCCCAGCCGCAACAGTTCGCACTTGTGAATTTTAGCCAGCCCCCGTGAGCTTCCGCCCAATTTCAGCTTGAAACCGCGCACGGCGCCAGAATCGCGTCACTCATGCCGTGGATGATCTTTTTGTCGGCGGGATTGACCGTGGCCAGCACACCACCCAGTTGCGGACGCGCCGCGTCGCCTTCGCCGGAAACAAAATAATAAGGACACAGCCGCACCCGCCCTTTCATCGTCTCAATGGAGTTTTTCTTAAAATCAAACCACTGCGCCTCGACGAGCGTGGGCTTGTGATAACGCTGGAGCACGCGCGGCGACCGGTCGAAATGTTGAAGGGCGTCGTCCACCGCCTTCGCCCAGTCCGCCTGCGGCAAATCGCTGCCGAGAAAGACCCCGCGCGCGCCCCACGCGTGTTCGGAAAACCCGGACACTTTCAGAATCAAGTCGCGCTCACGCTGCGACAGCGTTTTGAGTTGCTGCCAGTCCGTCAGGTTCAATTCGGGAATCGCCGCCTGCGGCGGCAACGGTGTCGGGTCAACGATCCACGTGTAAGGAACCAGTTTTTTCAGCCGGGCAAAAAAAGCTTCGCCGAGTTCCTGCCGCCAGAAGCCTTGCAGGTTCCGGTTCCATAGCAGTGCGAAAAGCATTTTCTCCTCAAACACCGGCTTCGGCGGCGGCGTGAGACGAATCCGTTTTTCAGCGGCCAGCTCAAAAATATTTTTGGAGTTCGGCACGTTCGCCAAGTCAAACAACTCGAAGAAACGGTAAACGGCATCGCCTTCGGCAAAGTCCGTGAATTCGCCGCTACGCACTTCGCACTTCGCACTTCGCACTTCCTTCGAGAGCCAAACCATCTCCGGCCGGTAAGTCGCGGCTTCTTCGGAAACGACGATGTGAATTTGCTTCGCGTCGCCGAAGATGCCGGTAAAACCACTGAGCATGGAATCGGCGTTGCCGATCAACGTAGGACAGGCGTCCCGCCTGTCTCCATCTTTGTTTTCTGGAGTTTGAGACAGGCTGGAAGCCTGTCCTACGCTGGCATATGTTTTGTTCAACCACGCTGTCAGGCCGATGCCGCCGGGGACGCTGTCGAGTTCGGTGATGCTAATGCCGGTCTCCGTCAGCAAAATGTCGGGGCGGATGACACGCGGCACTTCGCTCTTAAACGCGGGCGAACGCTGAAGTGCGATGAGCTCTGCCGGTTTGCCGAGGTCGAGCCAGCGGGCGACCCATTCCGGTTGTTTGCCCTCGGCGCTTTTGCGGTAAAGCAGATTGACCGCGCGGTAAAATTGCAGCAACACGCGGCCCAGCGATTCGATTTCCTTCGCCAATTCCGCGTCGAGCGGAAATGGCGCCGGCGAAATCTTCCATTCCAGCCCGGCAAAAAGTCCGCCAGCGGGAATTTGTTCGCGGATGAATTTTGCTTGTTCGGCGGCGCTCACAATTATCTTAAATTTTTCTCCAATGAAGCGAGAAATAGAATGTTTGCGCCTGTTGAATGAATTGCAAAAGCAGCGACTTCTTCTGATATTTGAACTTGCTGCGCCCCTTGACCATGCCCGCTCAACTTATTTCGCACTGTGGCGACATTTTCGAGAACAGAGCGAAGTCCCGACAAAGATGACTGCATGAAAGTTGGAAACAATCCGTTCTGCTCGCACGTTGCCAGAAGAGACTTTGCTGTGTCCGTTTGGTTGTATTGCCAGCCTCGCTTCTCACAAATTGCCTTCATCGTGCTTTCAAAAGCTTTCAGACACTCATTGATGCATTCGCCATAACGAGCGTGACGAAAATGTTCGTGTGCCTTCAAAAACTCTTCGTTTGCCCCTTTGAGATATGGTTCCTGGAGTAGTGCCATTGCCGGAGCTACAACTTCCTTGTGCATTACACCTGAATCAATTCTCAAAATTTTATCGCCTCGAAATTCATAACCCACGGCGTGTTCTTGGAAAAAGGAGTTCAATTTCTTTTTTGCATTATGAATGTCATAGTCCAACCCAGCATTCACATAACTGTCCCGCCGATAAAAATGGGCAAGGCAGGCAAAAACAATCTCAACAATTTCAAGACACTTTTCAGCATCCTGTTGCTCACCAAAATAATTGCACACTGCTTCTGACATCGAACGCGCGTTTCGAGCCGCTTCAAAATCGTTATATCTCACCCACAATTCTTTAGCCACCAGAGCAAAGAACTTGTCAGAATTTCCGCGATCGAAAGCGGGAAACATATTAACAAGTTCAAACCAGACGGCGATGATCTGACGTTTAAGCGGGTCTGGCAGCTTGTCGTAGCTATAAATGTCAGCAGCCATTTTTACGTCCTGATCTGTCCATTGCCGATGCCAATCCATTTGTAACTGGTCAGTTCCTCCAGCCCCATCGGGCCGCGCGCGCCGATTTTGTCGGTGCTGATGCCGATTTCCGCGCCCATGCCGAATTCGCCGCCGTCGGTGAACCGCGTGCTCGCGTTCCAATACACCGCCGCCGAATCCACTTCGTTCAGGAACTGTTTCGCATGCGACTCGTTTTTGGTGACGATGCTGTCCGAGTGCGCCGAGCCGTAGTGATTGATGTGGTCAATCGCCGCCTGCACCCCATCCACGACCCGGACGTTCAGGATGTAATCGTTGTATTCGGTGTAGAAATCCTGCTCGGCCGCCGGCCTGATTTTCGATTTTCGATTTTCGATTTTCGATTTCAAAAGCGCGAGCGCGTTTTCATCGCAACGCAACTCCACATGCTTCTCATCCAGCCGCTCGGAGATTTGGGGAAGAAACCGGGCGGCAATCGCCTTGTCCACGAGCAGCGTTTCCATGGCGTTGCAAACAGCAGGGCGCTGGACCTTCGCGTTCATCGCGATTTCCTCGGCCATTTTCAAATCCGCTTCGGCGTCCACAAAAACGTGGCAGACACCCTTGTAATGTTTGATGACGGGAACCTTTGAGCACTCGGCCACGGCGCGAATCAATCCTTCGCCGCCGCGGGGCATGCACAGGTCAATGTATTGCGTGAGCGAAAGCAAAATGGGAATCGCCTCGCGGTCGGTCACGGGCACGACCTGAATCGCATGTTCGGGAAATTTCACGAGCGCCTGTTTCCCCGCTTCAATCATCGTCCGCGCGATGATTTGATTTGAGTTCATTGCCTCCCTGCCGCCGCGCAGAATCGTCGCGTTGCCGGACTTGAAACACAGGCTCGCCGCGTCCGCCGTCACGTTCGGGCGCGATTCGTAAATGATGACCACCACGCCGATGGGCGTGGAAATTTTTTGCAGCTTGAGGCCATTGGGCCGGACGCGCTCATCCAGAATTCTTCCGACTGGATCCGCCAGCGCAGCTACCTCGCGCAGACCCTTGGCCATGGCGGCGATGCGTTTGTCGTCGAGCTTGAGCCGGTCGAGCATCGCGGACGAAAGCCCGCTTTTCGCGGCGGCGTCCACGTCCAGCGAATTGGCCTGCTTGAGCGCATCAGAATATTTTTCGAGCGCACCGGCCATGGCGAGCAGACAGGCGTTCTTCTCCGCCGTCGTCAGCCTGGCGAGTTCGCGCGACGCGGCCCTGGCCTGTTTGGCCAAAGCCGTCATTTGTTCGGTCAAATTCACGGAACGAGAATACTCCAAAACCGTTGTGAAGAAAAATGGAAGTTTATTTCGCGCCGCCGCGTTTTTTTGACGCGGCTTTTTCGTTCAGCGCGAACTTGGACGTCCGGTGCGCCGGATAAGAAAATTGTGCCTTCATGCTTCTGCCGATTCGATGCGGCGGCAGCGCCAATTCTTTGGGCATGGCAACGCCGGCGCGCACCAATTTTTCGACAATGGCGTCGCGGACAAATTGGGAGCGATTCCCGTAGCCCGCGTGCGCCAGCCCGGCGTCCAGCTCGCGCAGGAACTTTTCATCCACTGCGATGGGCAACAATTTCTGACCTGTGGCACGTTGATTTGGCACACAATTCCTATACACGTTTTTGCCGCCGGGAAAAATCAAATTTTTGTTGACATATTTATAGACTCAATACATACACCATGCATGAAGCGGGTTGGGAAAAAGCATAAAGGGAAACTGCTTTCAATTTGGGTTTCCGAAACGTTGCTGCCACGTCTGGACGAAGGCGTCAAAAGAGAAGATTCGGACCGCTCCAAGTTCATTCGCAATGCCGTCCGGGAAAAACTGTCGCGCCACGGGGCCGCCGTCAAAAAATGAGAATCACGGTCAAGCCGAAAATTCTCGTCGTCGAAGATCAGCCGGAAGTTCTGACCACGATGATGCTCCTTCTGGAACGTGCCGGGTTTGAGGTCTTCGGCGCGCAGACCGGCGCTGACGGAATCCGGTTGTCGCAAAACGAGGAATTCGATCTCATCATATTGGACGTCAACCTGCCCGAGAAGAACGGCTTTGAGGTGTGCGCCTGGCTGAAACAGGATTTTCGTTTCAGCCGGACGCCCATCATTTTCGCCTCCGGTCACTGGAACGAAGAAAATCGCCGCCGTGCGCTTGAGCTGGGCGCCGCCGATTTCATAGACAAGCCGCTCGACGCTTCATTTTTTCTGCAAAAAGTTTTCCCCCACCTCAAAACGGCGCGCCGGGAAAATTGAGATCGCCGTCAAGACCGCCCGAAACCAAACTGCAACAAGAGAGTTTCCGGCATGCTTCAAAGCCCGCGGCGGTTTTCATCTCACCAACCGTCCAACGCCCCGGGCGAAATCGCAATTTTTGTTTATTTGTTGCCAAAAAAGGGAAAGCATATTCCCGCCTGAACGCCGACCTTCACAACATGGTTACTGGCAAGGAATTAACAGCAGGATACGTTGACCGAACAATGCCTCTGACAGTTGACGGTAACACCATGCGGATTGCAGGGCATAAGGCCGGGGTTTCGGTCCGAATAACCGCGAAATTGTGTAGCCTGATCGAATCCCAAGTGCCGGTCGGTTACGAGGATGAAGGTGGATTCCATTACGGCACCGATATGGCTGGTTAGTTCTTTTCAATTTAAGGCCCGTTGCCCACATCACTTTGGGATGCGCGGACAG
>JBEKJN010000086.1:0-10076 GCA_050011235.1 Verrucomicrobiota bacterium
AACCCGCCCGTTTGTCAATAAACGACGATGGAAGATTTGCCCGACTCGATTTTTTGTCCGGTTTTGCATCGGCAGGCAGCCCGTATGTTGCTTCACCAGCCCCAGTGATGGAAATAGAACGTGTAAAATCCGATCCAAAACAATGCCCAAACGGTTATTTCCACTGACGCGCGGTGCTGCGTCCATGGCGTGATTAACCGGGCGACAGCGGTGGCCAGCAATGCACTCAACAGAAACCGGATGCCGCGACCAGGAATGGAGATGAGCAGGAATCCGGGAAGATTTCCGTGGCGGGCCCCCCATTCGACGGCGTAAATTTTGTAGGGGATGCCACGAGCCGGACCGAACAATACCGCAGAAAGACCGCGTTGAGACAATTGCGTTTGGACGAGTTCGACGAGTTGCGGGTGGATCCCCGGCACATGAATCAACAGGGCACGCGAAGGCTCCGGTGCGTGACTGCCCGCCGCGTACATGATGCAGCCGCCCAACAGCGCCCCCAGAATTGCCGCGCAGCCAGCTTTCAATCCGGCGCGGAGCGAGCGGCAACCGCTCAGCGTCAGTAAAACATCCGGCACAATGAAAAACAACGTCGCTTCCGCAAGCCCCCAAACGAACGCGACGAACAGCGCGGTTTTGCCGTGAATAAAACGGTCCAGCAGATGTGGCTGGTGGATCATGGAGCTTCGCGCAATTGGCGCACGGCGGCTTCAAGCGCCGCCGTGATTTCACGGCAGTTGCCGCGAAGGATTCGCGGTTCGCCCAGGCGAACTTCGCAAAAAAATGGCACGGGAATCCATTCACCCTTTGGCAGACTGCGTCCCATGTTCACGAGATAGGCCGGAACCACCGGCACGTCCGGGCATCTTTCAATCAAATGGGCCGCCCCCGAATGAAAGCGCGCGAGGTCCTCGCCTGAGCCGCGCGTGCCTTCAGGAAAAATGATGAGCGATTGTCCCGCGCGCAATACCGCCTCCATGTGCGGCAGCGGATTGGTGTCCGGCGTGATGCCTTTGCGTGTTATCGGCAGGATATTGAAGAATGTTCTGCTCAAGGTGGAAACAAGCCGGTTCCGCCCGAAATAATCCGCCGCCGCCACCGGGCGCAGCCGTGGCAGACGCGCGAGCGGAAACAGATTCAGCAACGAAACGGTATCGAGGTGGCTGGAATGATTCGCGACAAGGATAAACGGATCACCTTTCGGCAAACGTTCCCGTCCGCGCACACGCAAGCCGATGAACAACGTCATGAACGGGCGAAGCACCAGCGCGAAGAACGAAATTTGAATCAGGTCTCGTGCCGTCATTTCAGTAATGGAAATAGCGAAGATAGTGATAGAACACCGGCGCTGCGTAACAGAGTGAATCCACGCGATCGAGCACCCCACCGTGGCCGGGAATCAGGCCACCAAAATCCTTCACGCCGAAGTCGCGCTTCACCGCACTCATCACCGCACCGCCGAAAAAGCCTGCGACCGTCAACAAGAGCGCGACTCCAATTGTTTCCCACGGTGTAAAAGGAGTCAAAAACCGGATCAGCAAACCCGCCAACGAAGTGGTAATGATGCCGCCGAGAAAGCCCTCCCAGGTTTTGTTCGGGCTGACCGCAGGCAGGATTTTGTGGCGGCCCAGGGTTTTGCCCCAAACAAACTGAAGCACGTCACTCATTTCAACAACAAACACGAGAAACAGCAACAGCGTGCGCCCATTGGCGGAGGAATTATTTACCGCGGGAAGCGTCAACAGCATTGCCAGATGACTCAAACCGAAGACGAAGGCCATCAATCCCCACTGAATTTGTGAAGCCGATGCGACAAAACCCGTGGTTTCCCGCGCCAGCACGAGACGGATGGGCAGGAACAAAAACATATAGACCGGAATGAAAATGATAAACATTCCGTACCAGTTCATCCCGACCCAGACGTATTGAATCGGCACCGCCAGAAATGCCCACACCAGCGCGCGATGGTCGGCGGGGCGGGTTTTCAGGAGGGTGATGTATTCCTTCAAGGCCCAGAAGCTGAGAAACCCGAAAAAGAGGAGTGAGATCCGGTTGCTTACGGCTATTGCACCAAAGAACACCGCCGCCATGATCCACCATGCTTTTATTCGCGCGATCAATTCCGAAAAATTCCCCTGCGGGCGGAGGAACCGCAGCAAACCAGCCAGCACACTGGAAAATACCAGCACGGCAAGGACGATTAGACCCATTTGCCAGACTGGATTCAGTTGATTTATCATTTGTGCAATTCGGCCAGAGCGCGACGCAAGCGGTTCAGGCAGGTTACAACGGTCAGCACCGCTGCGGCGGCAAACAACCACGGCCAAAATTTGAACAGACCGGACGCGAAGGGCGTGATTAAGCCGAGCGCGCCGACAAAGAATGCCCGGTCGCTTTTACCCATGGGACCTTCGTAATGGCGCGTTGTGCCAAGCGCCTGGGTGAGCACGCCGCAGAATTCAGTCAACACTGCGCCAAACGAGAAGGCAACGACCGGCCACAACGACGGCGGATGCACGAACGCCAGCGGTAAATACAATGCAACGTCTGAAATGACATCTCCAACTTCGTTCAACATGGCGCCGGACGTTGACTTCATGTTGAGTTCACGCGCCATCATGCCGTCAATGGCATTCAGTGCCATGCGCAGGAAGAGCCACACGGGAAGCAACAGCAAAACATCGGGCCTTTTCCCGGCAAACAAAACCAGCAAGCCAACAACGATGGAAAGCAACAATGCCAGCGAGGTAACGAGATTGGGCGTGCAACCCCAAGCGGCCAGTTTCGAAATGAGCGGCCTAAGCAACGCCTGAAATCGCGGTTTGAGGTCGTAGATTGAAGCCATCGGCTTTGAGCATGTCGTCAAGCATGTTGAAGTGCAATTCAGAAACTTCAAACGACATTCAAGCCGGCATAAACGCGATTACCACACCTCCACCGGCCCCTTCGGCACGGGAATTTGTTCGCGTTGAGTTGAAACCGGTTCTGATTCGCGCATGAAGGACGCGACCATCGGTTGCAGACGGAAGCGCGGCTGCAATTCGCCGCTCTCGTCGAGGAATTGCTGACGCCAGCGGATGTAATTGTCCAGCACGTCGTGGAATTCGGCGCGCGTCGAGACCTGCACGGCGCGTTTGTTGAATTCGTGGCATGGGCCGAAACGTTTGGCATGCCACGGCGCGACTTTGCGGAACATCCGGCAGCCGAGTTCCTCGCCGAAAACTTCAATCATCAAATCCAGATGCTGGCACATCACGCGTACGCGCTCGGCAAAGGTGGGTTCGGGAAGCAGATCGCCGTCATTTGAGGTAGGGCGCGTCACTCCGTGCGCGCCGTTGTCCGCATTTGGATGAGCGGCGGGCAACGGAGTGCCCGCCCTACCCAGATAATGCAGCGTGCGTTTGAAAATCCAGGGATCGTAAAACGCGCCGCGCCCGATGCTCACGCCCGCGCAGCCGGTTTCACCGAACATCTTTTTCGCGGCCTGCGGCGTGGTGATGTCGCCGTTGCCGATGACAGGAATGTTCTTCACGGCTTGGACGACGGCGCGAATACCGGCCAGGTTTACCGTGCCGCCGAAACCCTGTTCGCGCGTGCGGCCATGAACAAATATCGCGGCGACCCCGGCGTCTTCGAGCGTGCGCGCCAAATCGGGCGCGGTGAGGTTTTCGTCGTCCCAACCGAGCCGCATTTTTGCCGTCACCGGAATTTTCACGGCGCTGACCATGCCGCGGACGAGCGCGGCGGTTTTGTTTAACTCAATCATCATGGCCGAGCCGCCGCCGACGCTGCAGACTTTGCGGACGGGACAACCCATGTTGATGTCCACGGACGCAATGCCGATGGATTCGAGATAAATCGCGGCATCGCGCATTTCTACAGGCACGGAGCCGAAGAGTTGGACGGCGAGCGGCGAATCGGCGGGGCGGGTTTCGATGAGCTTGAACGCCTTTTTATTTTTTTCCAGCAGCGAGCGGGCGTTGACCAGATCGGTGGTGCAGAGGCCGACGCCGCCGATTTCGCGCACGATGAGGCGGAAGGGCAGGTTGGTGTAACCCGCCAGCGGCGAGAGAAACAAGTTGGATGCCAGCGTCAGCGAACCGATGCGCATGGGCTGAAACATAGGCCAAATTAGCGCATTGCGGAAGGCGGAACGGCGTGTTAGTTTGACATGCGAAAATGTTTGACGACGATTCAAATCAAAGAAACGGCGGCGACCGCGGGCAGAAAAAACCGCCCGGCGGTTTCAAAGTCACGATGTCCACGTGGATCCTATGGATTGCCATCCTGGGAGGTCTCGTGGCATTGATGATGTTAAAATCCCGCATGACGACGCAGGGCGAAGTGGTGTCGCAATCCGAATTTTTGCAAAAGTTCAGCTCGAACCAGATTGCGCACGCAACCGTCAATTTCAACTCGCAATCGTCGCCGCTCACGCCCATCACCGGTTCGTATTACAAAGCCGGCAAGGACGGAAACCTTATCAAGGAAAACGGCAAGCCCGTCGAAGTGCAGTTCAGTGCGCCGAACGCCATGCTCACGCAAAAGATGCTGGATGAGTTGCTGGTCTCGGACAGAATCGAGGCGGGCGCGCCGAATGCGATGCTTTGGTCCATCGGCTATCAGTTGTTGTTTTTTGTGGGTATCGGCCTGCTGTTCTGGTTTTTCTTCATCCGCCAGATCAAAATCGCCGGCAAGGGCGCGTTGAGCTTCGGCCGGAGCAAGGCGCGGTTGCTCGCCAAAGACCGCAACAAGACGACCTTCAAGGACGTGGCCGGCGTTGACGAGGCCATCGAGGAAGTTTCCGAGCTGGTCGAATTTTTGAAAGACCCGAAAAAATTTCAGCGGCTCGGCGGGCGCATTCCCAAGGGCGTATTGATGGTCGGGCCTCCAGGAACGGGCAAAACACTTTTGGCCAAGGCCATTGCGGGCGAGGCGGATGCGTCGTTTTTCAGCATCAGCGGTTCGGACTTCGTGGAAATGTTCGTAGGCGTCGGCGCGAGCCGCGTGCGCGACATGTTCGAGCAGGCGCGCCGCAACACGCCGTGCCTGGTATTCATTGATGAAATTGACGCGGTTGGCCGTTCGCGCGGACACGGAATGGGCGGCGGCAACGACGAACGCGAGCAGACACTCAATGCGTTGCTCGTCGAGATGGACGGCTTTGACACGCAGGAAGGCATCATCATCATCGCCGCGACGAACCGCCACGACGTGCTTGACCCGGCGCTGATGCGGCCCGGCCGTTTTGACCGGCAGGTGGTCGTCAATTTGCCGGACGTGCGCGGGCGCGAGGGGATTCTCAAGGTCCACGCCAAAAGCGTGAAGCTCGCACCGGAGGCGGATTTGTCCATTATCGCGCGCGGCACGCCGGGTTATTCCGGCGCGGAGCTGGCGAATTTGCTGAACGAAGCGGCGTTGCTCGCGGCGCGTTTGAACAAAAAATCCGTCGGCATGAGTGAATTGGAGGAGGCGCGCGACAAGGTCCGCTGGGGACGCGAACGCCGCAGCATGGCGATGTCCGACGAGGAGAAGCGCGCCACGGCGTGGCACGAAGCCGGCCACGCGCTGGTCAACGTGCTGCTCAAACACGTGCATCCGCTGCACAAGGTGACGATCATTCCGCGCGGCCGCGCGCTTGGCGTCACGATGTCGCTGCCCAAGGAGGACATGCTGAACATGCGGAAGAAGCAGGCGATTGACAGCATTGTCCTGGCGATGGCCGGACGCATCGCGGAGGAATATGTGACCGACGACATTTCGAGCGGCGCGGCGATGGACATTCAGCAGGCCACGCAACTCGGCCGCGCCATGGTCATGCATTGGGGGATGAGCGAGAAGCTCGGCAACGTGCTTTACGGCGACAGCCAGGAATACGTTTTTCTGGGACGCGACTTCATGCGCACGAAGGATTACAGCGAGCAAACCGCGCAGGACATTGACGCCGAGGTCAAACGCATCATTGAAGAGGCGAACCAGACGGCGAAGGAACTCGTCGAAGCCAACCGCGACAAACTCGAAATCATCGCCAACAGCCTGCTCGAACACGAAACCCTTGACGGCGCGCAGGTCGAGGAAATCATCCGCACGGGCAAATTCACGCCACCGCCCCGAACGCCGACCCAGGTCGGACCGATGATGGGCGCGCCCGCCGGCACGCCGTTGCCGGATACGCCGCCCAAACCCGCGCCGCCCAAATTGCCTGGACTCGGCGCACCCGCGCCGGCGCCGATTTAAAGTCACAATTTTCGATTCGACGCAGCGGCGGCCGGCCGACCGCCGTATTTTTCAGGAAATTGAAGATGCGACTCTCTGCCGGGAGGTCGTTATGCCGGTTTGGCAAGGTCTCAAAATTCGCAACGTCATTTGCTCTTTTCCAGGGTCTTCAAATCCTCGGCGAGAAACTGCGCCACGTCCTTGAACCGCGCGGCGTTTTCCGGATTCATCGTCATGAGGGTTTGGTGCGCTTCGAGACAGGTGCGGGTGATTTCCTCGTGCGTCGGGTTGGCCGGCTCAGGCGTGCTGGTTTTGACATCGCCGGGCAACTCCAATGCGCCGCCCGTTATTCTGAAAAGGCGCGCCACCCCCAGATTTTCCAGCAACTCGGCGACGCGCGTGTTGGCATTGAACAGTTCAATGCCTTGCTGGTCGGAGTTGGCCGGCTGCATTTTCAATCCAAATCCGGCCAGCACGCCCAGGAATGTGCTGTCCATGAGCACGCATTCCGACAAATCAATGATAAAACGCCGGTAGCCTTTCGCGGTCAGTTCGTTCAACAGCGTTTTGAAATCGGGGCTGGAGATGTAATTGGCGCGTCCGGCGATTTTCACGCAGACGAAATTTTTGCATACCAGCACGGACAACTTTCCCGGTGACATTGACATTTTTAAAGAGATTCTTTGGCGCCTTCAGGCCGCGGTCGCCTGCGGCGCGACAATTTGCACCAGCGCCTGTTGCAACACCAGCGCCTCATCCAGGCCGCTGGACACCAGCCGTTGGTTGCAACGCAGCAGCAAATCCATGGCGCGGACCAATTCGTCCTGGCTGTATTTTTTGGCATGCGGCAGCGCCTTGTAAAGCACATACGGATTCATCGCCAGCGGATTGAACCGCCGGTCCACCGGCAATTTTTCCGCCGGCACGCGTTCCAGTTGCGCCTTGAACCGGTTGTAATCCATCTCCGGTTTGATCCAGCCTTCGCGCAACATTTCCTTCAGCAACAACATCGCGCGGACTTTCGCAATCAGGCCGTAAAGCAGGCCGATTTCCGATTTTTTCGGGTCGAATTTCAATTCCCAAAGCTCCTCGTCCAGCCGCCGCAACAGGCGCGGCAAATCGCGGTCGCCCAGTGCGTCACCCAACGCAAAGGCGCGCGCCGTTTTGTTCTGCGTGCAAACCGCGGCGACGTCGCCGGCTTCAATTTGTTTCCGGTTGCCGACGAACAGGCACAATTTCTCAATTTCATTGTCGAGCAGGCGGGGATTCGGGCCGATGCGATTGACCAGATCGGCCAGCGCCTCTTCGGCAATTTCCTTTTGCCGCGCGCGGATGGCCGAACGGGCGTCAATTTCCGCGCGATTCGCCCAATCCTTGTCATCCGCCGACCAGCCGGAGAAATTTTCGACCGAGCCGATTTTGTCGAGGGCTTTGAAAAAGGTTTTACGTTTGTCCACCTTGCCCGCGCTGATAAGCAGCCGCACCCCCTGCCACGAAAATTTTTTCAACTCTTCCGCCAAATCGGCGAGGGTTTCGGTGACGGCCTGGGCGGAGGCGGCGCGTTCGTCACCGAGAAAATTGCAATCCCGCAGCCAGATGACCTTGCCGGAACCGAAAAACGGGAGCGTTTGCAGGGCTTCGCGCAGGCGGGCAATCGCGGCCAGCGCCTCGCCGCTGTTGGCAACGGCAGCTTCGATGGTCTCGTGGTCCATGCCGCCAAGCTCGTCGCACCATTGCTGGTAAAGTTGTCGGGCGCGTTGCTTGACAGCGAATTCATCTTCGCCGCAAATGAGGGCGAGCGGTGGGGTCCTGGCCGCGGGCATTTTATTCGGCCTCGCTGCCGGTTTCGTTGATCCGGTTCAGCACTTCGCTCATGTCCTCGACTTGTTCGAAAAGCGTACTGGTGACGAAAATCGGTTTTTTCTGCGCGGCGGCAATGGCGAGGCAATCGCTGGGACGCGCGTCGAGTTCGACGATTTTGCGCGCGACTTCATTTTGCTGCTGCAAAATCAGCCGGGCAAAATAGGTGGAATTCTTCAGGTCCGTGATGATGACCCGTTCGACGCTGATGCCGAAGCCCTGGAAAATGCGGTTGATGAGGTCGTGGGTGAGCGGACGTTCCTTGGGCGTCTGGCGCAGAAACATGCCGATGATCGCGCCCATTTGCGGCTCGACGTTGATGACGAAAACCTTTTGGTCGTTGCCGATGAACAGTGCGCAGCCGCTGTTGGCGGGCAAAATACCGCGAATTTGAACGGGCATCACTTCGTTCTTCATACCCCTAGTTTATGGGAAAAGCCGCAAAAGGCAAGTCATCGCTATTTTTGGGGAGGCATTGCGCGGCTGGGCGGAGGATTGTCGCGCGGCGAATTGGGGGCGGTGGCTGATGGTGAAGGTTGCGGGTCGTCAAACCAGATGACGGCAACGGCCAGAAACCAGGCGGCAAAAAACGGAAAATAATAGCGCCCCACCTGGTTGCCGGTGCTGAAATCAATCACGTTCGACAAATCGCTTTGCATGGCCGGGAGGCAGGCGATGACAAACGAAAGAACGGTGAAAACGCCAAGCATCACGACGGTCAGGCTGCCCAACGCCAGCCGGGCACGCCCTTTCCACAGGGCCAGCGCCAGCAGAATGAGCAACAGCCAGGGCAGGACGGTGAGTTGTTCGTTCACGAAGCTGCCGGGTCCGGTCCATTTTCCGGCCCATTGCAGGTGATTGCCGTTCGCCGACAGCCAGTGAAAGAAATCACTGTTGAAAAAGCGGCCAAAGACGTTAAGAAACCAGGCTTGTGGAAAACGGTGCAAAGTCAGGGCGGGGGCCGCAATCCCTGCCTGCCACCAGCCGGATTCGGGATGCAGAACAGGCTTGTCGAGTCGAAACCAGGCATACGGCAACAAACAAATGATGGCAACCAGGACGCTTTTCCACAGGATGGGTTTCTTCAACCAGCCGCGCCGCCAGCAAAGCGGCAGCAGTGCGCAGAACCAGACCGCCGAGTAAACGACGCCCTCAAATTTGGTTGTGGCGCAACCGGCGGCGGCGAGGATGGCGGCGGCAAGATAAAATTCGTCCGCGCAGGAAATTGCCTTCACAATCAGCAGGGCCGTCAGGCTGACGAAGAAAACCATGGGAATGGTGCCGCCTTCCTGCCGGATGAATTGGAGGCTCGCCGGTAGAAAGCAGAAAGCCACGACCGTGACGATGGGCAGCGGATGCGGGCGTTTCAAAACTTTTCCCAGCGAGAGAATTCCCAGGCACAACGCCACCACCATCCAGAACGGCCAGACTTTGTTGACGAATTCATCCACGCCGCCGACCGCGCCGTATCCGAGCGTGTAGAGGCAAGGCACGAGCATCGGATAATCCAGATGGGCATAGCCAAGGTTGGATTGGTGCAGAACGTTCACCAGATTTTTGCCCTGCTCCAGATAAAGGATCTTTGCCTTGATGACCCAGAAGGCATTGGCATCGAATTCGAGCGTCCCTTCCAGCGTGGAGAGCCGGCCGAAAACCCACCACGAATAAATGACCGGCAACAGCAGCAGCAGCCACAAATGCCCGGGTTGAAATTTTATTTGCTTCAAACCCGCCGCCCCTTTCGGCGACCGCAAACCAATTTCCACGACGCCCCAGATCAACGCACTCCACGCGAGCACTCCGCTCAGGTTGATTCCGGCCAAAGCCGTCAGCAACACCGCTTGCGAAAACACCGTCATTCCCACGGCCAACCCCAATGCGAATCGAAGTCCGAAGCCGAATCCCTCTTCGAATTTCTGGCCGAGCACGAGACGGCTTGTCCGCATTCCGGCAAACGCCACGGCTGGAGGCAAAAGGAACGCGATCCACTCTTTCATTTC
>JBEKJN010000087.1:0-10047 GCA_050011235.1 Verrucomicrobiota bacterium
TAATTGTATCCGGCATGGACGGGGATCGCGACGGCGATGCCCGCCGCCGCGCAGATGAGCGCCCGCCAGACGCCGTGGGAAAGTTGCTCGACGTGCGCATACAAACCGGCTTCCTGCATCTGGCTGAAAATTTCCATGAAACCGGTGATGGTGCCCAGCAGGCCGAGCAGCGGCGTAATCTGGGCAATGGTGGCGAGCAGATTCAATTTTTCCTCCAGGCGCGGCACTTCAGTGAGACCCGCTTCCTCGACGGCCTCGCGCACACGGTCGCGTCCGCGATCGCGGCTGATGAGGGCGGCTTTGACCAGGCGCGCGACCGGGCTGGGCGTGGCGTCGCAAATGGAAATGGCTTCGACGACATTGTCACGTTTGAGCACCGTCCGGACACCGTTGAGGAATTCGGTGGAATTGATTTGCGAGCGGTGGCAATACAACGCGCGCTCGATGAACACGACGATGGCGATGGCCGCGGCGAGCAGAATCAGCCAAATCACCGGGCCGCCATTGGCTAGAAGCGTAGGCATGAGGCTTTTATAGGCGTTTACGACCGAAGTTCAAAGATTTTTCTTGGCGTTGACGGTTTCTTGGCCGTTAATGGCCGGATGGAAAAATCAGACCAGTTCCGCGAATTGTTCCGGATGCAACAGGCGCTCAACGAACGCATCGGCGTAAAAACCGACGGCATGAGCGAGGCGGAAAGAACAAAATGGATCCTGAACTATTGCCGCGCCATGACCCAGGAAATCGCCGAACTCACCGACAGCGTGCCATGGAAATGGTGGGCGAAGTATCAGAAATTCGACGAACAAAACGCGCGCGTCGAGGTGGTGGACCTGTTCCATTTCCTCATCAGCCTCGCGCAGGTGCTCGGCATGAGCGCCGACGACGTGTTTGCCGCCTACGTCAAAAAGAACGAGGTGAATTTCAAGCGGCAGGACAGCGGCTACACGACCAAGGACGAGCACGACTCGAAGCACATCTGATCCGCGCGATGAAAAACTGGATTTTCAAGGAGGAGTCTTCCGCGCCGCCCAACCCGAAAGTCGACCGCACGCGTGCGATGCTCCTCTCAGCGCCGTTCGCGCTCCTGGGGTTTTTCGCGCTGGTGCTGCTCGTGCACGACGGATTGCTCGGCGGGTTGACCCGGCAAAAGGCCATGGGACTTTTGAGCGCGGTCGTCGTGTGCACCGGTTTCCCGTTTCTCATCTTCGGCATCACCGCCAAAAAACAGGCGCTGAAGGCGGCAGCTTCCAAAGCGTCCGATGACGGGAAATCCTGGCTCAAGCGCGAAGATTGGGCGAAAGGCCGGATTGCTTCCGGCTCGAAAAAGTCCGTTTTCTTTCTCTGGCTTTTCACCGTGGTTTGGAACCTGATTTCCGCCCCTGTGGTTTTCATCAGCCTGCCGGACGAATTGCACAAGGGCAATTACCTGGTCCTGATGGCGCTGCTTTTTCCGATTATCGGCATCGGCATGATCCTTTTTGCGCTGAACACCACGCTCGCGTGGCGGCGGTTCGGGCAGTCCATTTTCGAAATGGCGGCGATTCCCGGCGCGCTCGGCGGCACGCTGGAAGGTTTGATTCAAGTCAACACGCGGCTCCGGCCCGAATATGGCATCCAACTGCGCCTGAGCTGCGTGCGCACCATTGTGTCCGGCTCCGGCAAGGACCGCAGCACGAGCGAAAAAATCCTCTGGCAGGACGAAAAAATCCTGCGCGCGGATTTTCTGCCGGAAACGGAACCGGCGCACACCGGCATTCCGATTTATTTCAAATTGCCCGCCGACCAGCCGGAATCTGATGCCGCCAGCAAAGGCGGTTTTGTCCACTGGCGGCTGGAGGCTTCGGCCAGGCTGCGCGGGCCGAATTTTCACGCCACGTTCGATGTGCCCGTTTTCAAGCTTGAGGAAACGCCGGCTGTGGCCGAAGACCTGACGGCGCCATATCAAATCCCGCTCGAAGAAATCCGCCGGCAAATCCATTCGCGCGTCCAGACCAACGATTTGCCGGGCGGGGGCAGGGAGTTTGTCTTTCCGGCCGTGCGGAATCCCGGGTTTGCCGCCGCCACGACCGTTTTTGTGGTGATTTGGACCGGCGCCATTCTGGTTTTTGCCCATGTCCACGCAGCGCCGATATTCCTGCTGGTCTTTGGCGGGGTGGATTTGTTGATGCTAATTTTTTCCTTTGACCTTTGGTTTCGCCGGAGCCGCGTTGTGGCGACGCCGGAACAGGTGACCATCCAAACTTCGTGGCTCGGCGTGACACGCAAGCGCGCGGTCGCCGTTGCGGACATCAGCGGTTTTACCACGCCCGTCGGGGCGACCGCCGGACACCACGCGTATCACGATTTAAGAATCAAAACCCGCGCTGGCCGGGAAATCACCGCCGCCAGCAATCTGGGCAGCAAGGTTGAAGCCGACTGGCTCGTGCAGCAAATGGCCGCAGTGTTGAAGCGTTCAGCGTGAGGCAAGAAAGTTCTCGGCAACCGTTGGCATGCGGCTAACATTGTCGGCAAATGGCGCGTCCAATCAGAAACCGAACTCCCGCGAAAGCCGTCCCTCCGCGCTGGCGCATGGAAGTCGAGCGCGTGCTCATCACGGACGGCCAGATTGCGCGGCGCATCCGGGTGATGGCGCGCAAAATCGAGCGCGATTTTCGCGGACGCGAGATGGTCGTGGTTTCCCTGCTTAACGGCACGGTCATGTTCCTGGCGGATTTGATCCGGCATCTCAACCTGCCGTTGCGGCTCGATTTCATGGGCGTTTCCAGCTACGGCCTCGGCACGGAATCGGGCGATTTGATTTTCACCAAGGAATTGCGCCTCGATGTCCGCGGACGCGACGTGCTGCTGGTGGACGACATCCTCGACACCGGCAAAACCATGAGCCGCGTGCTGCCCAAAATCCAGGCGCTCAAACCACGCCGGATAAAAATCTGCGTGATGCTCGACAAACCAAGCCGGCGGACGGAGGACATCGAGGCGGATTACGTCGGCTTTAAAATCCCGGACTTTTTTGTCGTCGGCTATGGACTGGATTTCGCGGAACGGTATCGGAACCTGCCGTTCGTCGGCGTCCTGCATCCGCACGTTTACAAAGAAGCCAGCCAGCGCGCCTGCCAAAAATAATTCATGGATCTGAAGCTCATCAGTCTGCTCGGCTGGTTCGCGATGCTTGCGACCGCGTGGGCGATTTCCTACAACCGGAAATTGTTTCCGTGGCGCACGGTGGTTTGGGGCGTTGGCCTGCAATTCACCCTGGCCATGCTGATTCTGAAAACACCGTGGGGCGGCGCGCTGTTTGAATTCGCGGGCAAGGTCGTTACGAAGTTGCGTGAGTTTTCAACGATGGGAACGAAATTTGTTTTTGGCCCGCTCGCCGATGAAAATTTACTCGCGGACAAATTTGGTCCTGACAATTCACTCATTTTCGCGATTGTCGTCATGGGCACGATTATCATTGTCGCGTGCATCTCGTCGCTGCTCTACCACTGGGGCATTTTGCAGAAAGTCGTCCACGCCGTCGCGTGGGTCATGCGCAAAATCATGGGCACCAGCGGCAGCGAAACGCTCTCCGCCGCCGCCAACATTTTCATGGGCCAGACCGAGGCGCCGCTGATGATCCGGCCTTACATTCCGCGCCTGACGCGCAGCGAATTGATGACCATCATGGTCTGCGGCATGGCGCACATCGCCGGCGGCGTCGCGGCGGTTTACGCCACGCTCGGCGCCAATGCCGGTTATCCCAACACCGCCGGACACCTGCTCACGGCGTCGGTGTTGAATTGCCCCGCCGCGCTGATGATTGCGAAAATCCTGATGCCCGAAACCGAAAAAAGCGAAACCGCCGCCAGCGCGCCCGCCTCCGTGCCGCGCACGACGGTGAATTCCATTGACGCCATCTGCCGCGGCGCGAGCGACGGTTTTCATCTCTCGCTGAACGTCATTGCCATGCTCATCGCGTTCATCGCCATGATTGCGCTGGCGAATTATCTCATCATGTTTCCACAGGCGCATCTCGGAGTTGCCGATCCGGTCAAACTGCAGACGATTTTCGGCTGGCTCAACGCGCCATTCGCGTGGCTGATGGGCGTGCCGGCCAAGGATTGCATGGCCGTCGGACAAATTCTTGGCGAGCGCGTCGTGCTGAATGAATTCGTGGCCTACCTCGACCTCACGACCCATGCGAAACAACTGGCGCTCGACCCGCGCAGTTTCACGATTGCGACCTACGCGCTGTGCGGGTTTGCGAACTTCGCGAGCATCGCCATCCAGGTCGGCGGCATCGGCTCGCTCGCGCCGGAACGCCGCAGCGAAATGGCCAAAATCGGTTTTCGCGCCATGGTCGGCGGCCTGCTCGCCGCTTACATGACCGCGTCGCTGGCGGGTTTTTTACTCTAACGCTCGGAGGGTCGAGCTCCGCGAGACCCAGATCAAAACCTGAATCAGGGCGTCGTGGAACTCCGCCCTCCGAATTGAATTGTCACGTTGCCACACCGCAACCATTCCATTACGGTTTCATCGTATTTGACTGTCGTGCCAATTCCAGCGCCGTCCGGGCAGCGGGAATTTTGACCGACGCACCAAAAGCTCAAACGTCAACACAACGAATAACAGCAAATGAATACCGATGGTTGGAAACCGAGAAAGGTGGTGATTGTCGGGGCCGGCGCCGTGGGTTCCACCTTTGCTTACACGCTGGCGCAAAGCGGATTGGCGGAAGAGATTGGCCTGCTGGACGCCAACCACGAACTGGCCATGGGCCAGGTGCTCGATTTGGCCCACGGCCAGGCCTTCTTCCCCTCGGTCCAGATTCGAGACGCCCAAAACGCTGATTATGGCGACGCACACATGATTTTTATCACCGCCGGCTCCAAGCAACGGCCCGGTGAATCGCGCCTGGCGCTCCTGCAACGCAACGCCAAAATCATCCAGGACATCATGGATGAAATCGTGCGGCAAAATTCACCGGCGGTCGTGGTGGTGGTGACCAATCCGGTGGACATTCTGACTTATGTCGCTCAAAAGCGCACCGGCTGGCCGCGCGGACGCGTCATCGGCTCCGGCACGGTGCTGGACAGCGCGCGATTCCGGTATCTGCTGAGCCAGCATTGCGAGGTGGACGTGCACAATGTCCACGCCTACATCCTGGGCGAGCACGGCGACAGTGAAGTGGCCGCCTGGTCCATGACCAACATGGCGGGTGTGCCCATCGAACAATATTGCGCCCTTTGTGGGAAATGTGATGATTGGGAGGCGTCCCGGCGTAAAATTGCCGAGGCGGTGAGAAATTCCGCCTACCACATCATTGATTACAAAGGGGCGACGTGGTTTGCCGTTGGCCTCGCCCTGACGCGGATCGCGGCGGCGATTTTGCGCAATCAGAACAGCGCGCTCACGGTTTCAGCCGTATTGGAGGGAGAATATGGTTTGAACGGAGTAAGCTTGGGCGTTCCCTGCATTCTTTCGCAAAAAGGCGTCGAACGCATCCTGCAAGTCAACCTGCCGCCGGAGGAACAAAATGCCCTGGCCAAGTCCGCGGCGGTTCTGCGGGAAATGATCACGCAATTGGAATTGCCCGGCCCATCATGAACCGGGAACAACCAGCCGAAAACAACCATGCCACAAGACGCTGAACCGAAACCCAAAGGACTGCCCGGCGCGCAAGCGGCCACGACCGCTGAACTCGTCAGTTACCAGGACGGCGCCATCGTCAGCCGCGAAATCGTGAAGAAGCCGACCGGCACCGTGACGGTGTTCGCGTTTGATGAAGGGCAGGGCTTGAGCGAACACACCGCGCCGTTCGACGCGCTGGTGCAGGTGTTGGAAGGCGAAGTGGAGATCACGATTTCCGGCGAACCTCATCGTTTGCAGGGTGGCGGGCTTATCCTCATGCCGGCCAATCAGCCTCATGCGCTCAAGGCCATCAAGCGGTTCAAAATGATTCTGACAATGATTCGTTCGTAGGAGCCGGTTCAACTCGATTTGGAGTCATGCGCGTCCGCTGCCCGGCGACGATTGCGGGAATTTTGTTGCCGCTTTTGGCAGGTGGTCTTCGCCGTCAATTCGTTGATTTTTTGAACAAACCGCCGAGGCCTGTGGTGATTTTGTTCACGTCTCCGCCCACGTTTTTCCCGGCGTCCTTGCCGATATTTACCGCGCCCTTGCCGATGTCGCTGGCGGCGTTGGCGACGGCTTTGACGGTGGCGTCGGTGAGGGCGTCAAGCACGCGTCGGGTCAAATCAGTGGTCGTGATGCCGTTGGCACTCGTGCCCAGGTTGGTGAGGTGAATGTCCGGCAACGGCAAACTCATTTCCCTGCCGCCCATGCCGGTGAGACTGACGCGGACCTTCGCGCCGGCAATCAGGAAATCATCCACTTCGAGTTTCTTGCCGGGTTTGCTGGCGGCTTGGGCGGTTTGATTCGTTGAAGGTTTCTGACTTGCCGCAGTGGCGGCACTCACGTTATCACGGATTTTGGTGAGATTGTTGCCACTGAAGGGACTTCCTTCAAACGTGATTTCCGGATTCCGGACTTCGATGGAACGCACGACAATTTTGTCTGACAAAACGGACAGCGGGTTCACACCGACAGCGACCACGCCGACGCTGATGGCTTGCGTTGTCTTGTAACCTTCGGGATTGCCGACCACCAGCCCCCTGATCTTGGCCGAACCGGTCAGAAGGGACAAATTCACCGCGTCCACCGTGATGGGAACCCGGGTGATTTTCGGGCCGACCGTTTCCATGCCCGCCTTGACGATGTTGCCGAGGAACAAGCCCGCCACGATCACCGCGACGACGATCAGCACGACGAGGAGGATGACCAGGCCCCAGAGAATTTTTTTAACCTTATTCATAATCTATGCAATTAGCATTTCGCCCGCGACTTTGGCGAGCAAATTTGCGGCACAAAATCATTTCAACTCGCGGCCAGCGCTTGGACGGTCTCGATGAATTCATGGACGGGATACGGCTTGACCATGAACCGATCCGGCTTTTGCGGCAGGCCCTCAAAAATCTTCTCGTCCACGGTGCCACTGACCAGGATCATCTTTTGCTTGGGATTGGCGCGCCTGCACTCGCGCACCAGATCCAGGCCATTCATCTCGCCCATGGCGTAATCCGTCACAATGAGCACCGGCTTGGCGGTCGGAAATTCCTTCAATGCCACCCGCGGATCACTGAATGTCCGCACATCGTAACCCAGTGGTTGGAGGATGGCCACCGCCAAATCAAGCAGCATTTGCTCGTCGTCCACCACGAAGATGGTGACCGACGGCCCCGCGCCACTGTTGGATTTGGACTGGCTCATTAACTAAGGCAATCATCAGGAAAACACTGATTTGTGGGCACTGGCAAGCACGTTTTGAACAAAAACTTATTCACATCCGGCTGGAAAATTCCCATTGCGTCCGGCTAATTCACGCCGTACGTTCACGCCAGGCAATGAAGTTATCGCCACGAAACGGGGATTTGCGGTCATGAAATCGAGGACAATGCAAAAGAAAACGGCCACGCGCACCGTGCGCCCGCGCCGCAACGCCAAATCTGAACCCAAAACCGAGGTGACCGCCGCTACCGTTGTTCGCCGCACTTACAACCGCCGCAAAAAAATCGAGGTGCCGCCCATTTTGCTCGAAGGCGACCAGCCCGCGCCGCCGCCCGCCAGCGGTCCCGGGCAGAAATACGCGCTGGGTCCGACACCGCCCGCGCAACAGTTTGAAACGGCGGAAACCGAATTGCCCGAAGCCTACGGCACGAAAAAACTTTTTTTGACCGCGCGCGACCCGCACTGGCTTTACGCACACTGGGATTTGACGCGCGAGCAGCAGTTGAAGCTCAACGCGAAGTCGTCGGACGGCCATCTGGTTCTCCGCATTTACGCCGGCAAAATCGAAGGCCATCCACTCTACGAAATCCACATCCACCCTGAATCGCGCCACTGGTTCGCGCACGTCGAGCGCGCCGGGGATTCCTACGCCGCCGAACTCGGCTACTATTCGCCGGTGGGCCGGTGGCTGCGCGTCGCCGCTTCCGGCGCCACCGTCACGCCGCCGGACGCCGCATCGGTGGAAACCGAAGCCGAATTTGCCACCATCCCGTTTGAATTTCCGTTCGCCAGATTGATCCAAATCATCAAACAGGCCGTGCGTGAAAATCTTCCCTTGGCGCAGGCGATTGAAGAGCTTCGCCGGCATGGCCATCCCGATTTGCCGCGCGCGACCGCCGCGCCACCCGCGGCGTGGACGTCGCAACAGGAAGAAGCGCTGGCCAAAATCATCAGCATTGACGACGTGCGCCGCGTCTGGATGGGCTCGCTGGAAATCACCGAATTGATCCGCCGCAAACTCGCGCGCGAAATTTCCTCGCTCGGCGTCTCCAGCCTTTCGAGCCCGTTCGGCGGCGCGGGACAACCGAAGGGATTCTGGTTCAACGTCAACGCGGAATTGATCATTTACGGCGCAACCGAGCCGACGGCCAAAGTCACGCTCGACGGCCGCGAAATCAAATTGCGGCCCGACGGCTCGTTCAGTTTTCGTTTCGCGTTGCCGGACGGCAAATACGAACTGCCCGCCGTGGCCGTTTCCGCCGACGGCACGGAGGCGCGCGCGGCGGATTTGAAATTCAGCCGGGCCACCGAATACCGCGGTGACGTTGGCGCGCACCCTCAGGACCCGGCGCTGAAACCGCCTTCGTCGGAAAATATTTGAATCACATGGACGCGCCGCAACGAGGAGCCTTGATGCTGATCCGCTTCGTCGCCGTGGCGATCATCGGCGTGAGCCTGCTTATGGAAGGTTTGTACGTGGCCGACAAGCTGGTTCATCACGTCGCCGTCGGAAAAGTTCATTGCGCATTGCTGACCGTTCCCTCGGTGCTCGGGATTGTCATTCTGGTCAAGTCCAGGCCCGTCGCGGAATGGCTTTCCGACAAGCTCGACATATAATTTTTCAGGGTCATGCAAGGATATTTATCCCTCGTATTGCACGCGCACCTGCCGTTTGTGCGCCATCCGGAACATGAAAAGTTTCTGGAGGAGAGCTGGCTGTTTGAAGCCGTCACCGAAACCTATATTCCACTGCTCCAAATCATGGCAGGCTGGCGGCGCGACGGCGTGGACGCGCCGCTGACGCTGTCGCTCTCGCCGCCGTTGTGCTCCATGCTGAACGACTCGTTGTTGCGCAACCGCTACGAACGGCATTTGAATGGCCTCATCGAGCTGGCCGAAAAGGAAATTCACCGCACGCACTGGGACCGCGCCTTCCGCGAACTGGCGTGGATGTATCATCAGCGATTCACCTCGGTGCGCGACGCGTGGCATTTTTACAAACGCGATCTCGTCGGCGCGTTCCGCCAGTTTCAGGACGAAGGCCGGCTGGAAATCATCACCACCGCCGCGACGCACGCGCTGCTGCCGTTGCTGGCGAATCATCCGCCGTCCCTCCGCGCGCAAATTTTGACGGCGCGCGACCACTATCGCAGTTGTTTTGGGCGCGACCCGCGCGGCATCTGGCTGCCGGAATGTGCCTATGTGGAAGGCGTCGAAAAATTTTTGCAGGAGGCGAACATCCGCTGGTTTATTCTCGATTCCCACGGCGTGCTTAACGCCAAACCGCGCCCGCGTTATGGCACCTTCACGCCGATCTTCACGCCGAACGGCCTCGCTGCCTTTGGCCGCGACCTCGATTCCTCGCGGCAGGTCTGGAGCCGGCACGAAGGTTACCCGGGCGACGCGCGCTACCGCGATTTTTACCGCGACGTCGGCTTCGACCTCGATTTCGATTATGTGAAACCGCACCTGCCGTCGCCGGAAACGCGCGGGTTCACCGGTATCAAGTATTACCGCATCACCGGCGGGTCGGCGAACAAGGAAATTTACCGGCGCGACGCGGCGTTGCAGGCGGCGGCGGAACACGCCGGACATTTTTTGGGCCAACGCGCCGCCCAGGCGGAAAAAGTCGCCGCCATCATTGGCCGCCCGCCGCTCGTGGTGGCGCCGTATGACGCGGAATTGTTCGGACATTGGTGGTATGAAGGGCCGGAATTC
>JBEKJN010000088.1:0-10034 GCA_050011235.1 Verrucomicrobiota bacterium
GACCACGACGCGATTGTCACTGTCCTCGTCAATCTTCTCGACAACGCCTGCAAATACACCACCGACGACAAGCGGGTCTCGCTTCGAATCTTCCCCGACGATGGGTTTGTCTGCTTTGCGGTTTCCGACAATGGCATTGGCCTGGCCCGCAGGCATATTCGCAGGATTTTTGACCGCTTCTATCAGGTGGACAGTTCTCTGGCGCGAAAAGCCGGGGGTTGCGGACTGGGCTTGAGCATTGTCAAATTCATCGTTGATGCCCATAAGGGAAAAATCACCGTCGAAAGCAAACGGGACCAGGGGAGCACCTTTACCGTCCGGTTGCCCGTCGGCCGGAGAAATGGCGATTGAAAGGATTTGAACTCATGGAAACCGTGCTCATCATTGAAGACGACCCGACGATGTTGATCGGGTTGAAAGACAACTTCGAGTTCAAGGGTTACAAGGTGCTCACCGCCGCCGATGGTGAAAAGGGGTTGAAAGCCGGGCTGAACTCCAAACCCGACCTGATCATTCTCGACATCATGCTGCCCAAGATCAATGGCTACGAGATCTGCCGGCTGATTCGTGAAGAGAAACTCGCCATGCCGATCATCATGCTGACCGCCAAAGGCGAGGAATCGGACATCGTGCTCGGCCTCAACCTCGGCGCCGACGATTACGTCACCAAACCGTTCAGCATAAAAGAGCTGCTCGCCCGGGCCGCCGCGTTTCTGCGCCGCGCGAAAAAAGAGGTCCAGGACGCCTACGAATTCGGCGGCTATCGGCTCGATATCTCCGCCAGACGGCTGACCCGCAAGAACAAGGAAATTGAGTTGTCGCCCAAGGAATACAATCTGCTCGAATACTTTGTTAAAAAACCGGGCCGGGCGTTGACCCGCGACGAGATTCTCAATGCCGTCTGGGGCTATGATTGTGTGGTGACCAGCCGCAGCATTGACCGCTTTGTCACCACGCTGCGGAACAAGATCGAGCCGGACCCCGCCCGGCCCATTTTCATCCACACCATCCGGCAAATCGGTTACCGCTTCGAGCCACCCGAACAAAAACCGTGACCCAAAACGATCCGCGCAACGGTGCAAGAAGGTCGGGAGGAACTAAAAACCGGAAGCCAGGCAACTGGCTTCCGGTTTTGAATTTGTAGCCGCCGATGTGAATCGGCGGATTACCACGACCGCGTTTTCACAAACGCGGCTACAAAGCGCTACCGCCCCTTCGGCAACGCGCTCGTGCCGGCGTAAACGGCGTTTTTGCCGAGCAATTGCTCAATGCGCAGGAGCTGGTTGTATTTCGCCAGACGATCCGTGCGGCTCAACGAGCCGGTCTTGATCTGGCCGCAGTTCGTCGCCACGGCAATGTCGGCAATGGTCGCGTCCTCGGTTTCGCCGGAGCGATGTGAGATGACGGCAGTGTAGGCGTTGGTTTTGGCCAGTTCGACGCAATCCAGAGTTTCGGTGAGCGACCCAATCTGGTTCACCTTCACCAGAATCGAGTTGGCCACGCCCATTTCGATGCCTTTACGCAGGAATTTGGGGTTGGTGACGAAATTGTCGTCGCCAACGAGCTGGATCTTGTCGCCGAGTTTGTCGGTAAGTTTTTTCCACGTTGCCCAATCGTCTTCCGCACAGCCGTCTTCGATGCTGACGATGGGATATTTCGCCACAAGCTTGGCGTAAAAACCTACGAGGTCGTCGCCGGTCACGGTTTTGCCGCTGCTCTTTTTGAAGGTGTATTTCGCGTTGCCGTCATAAAACTCGGAAGCGGCCGGGTCGAGCGTCAGATAAATGTCCTTGCCCGGTTTGTAACCGGCATCCTTGATGGCCTGAATGATGGTTTCCAGCGCCTCTTCCACGCTGCCGAGCTTCGGCGCGAACCCGCCTTCATCGCCGACGGCAGTGCTGAAGCCTTTCTTTTTCAAAACAGATTTCAGCGCGTGAAACGTTTCGACAATCGCGCGCAGCCCCTCGCTGAACGTCGGCAGGCCGAGCGGCATGATCATGAATTCCTGGAAATCAATCGGGGCATCCGAATGCGCGCCGCCGTTGATGACGTTGGCCATCGGCACCGGCAACACCTTCGCGTTCGGCCCGCCAAGATAACGGAACAACGGCTGGCCCAGCGCGGCGGCGGCGGCTTTGGCATTCGCCAGCGAAACGGCGAGAATGGCGTTTGCACCGAGCTTGGATTTGGTCTCGGTGCCATCGGCCTTGAGCATCGTGCCGTCCACCGTCAGTTGATCGAGCGCATCGAGGCCGATGAGCCTTGGCGCGATGACACTGGTGACGTTTTTGACGGCCTTCTGCACGCCCTTGCCCAGAAAGCGTTTCTTGTCGCCGTCACGGAGTTCGATGGCTTCATGTTCACCGGTGCTAGCGCCGGAAGGCACAGCCGCGCGTCCAAATGCGCCACCGCACAGCGTCACGTCCACTTCCACCGTTGGATTACCGCGCGAATCGAGGATTTCACGCGCCTGTATGTTTTGAATGTTCGTCATAAAAATTGGACGAGCATGATAAAAGCAATTCCCACCGAGTCAAGGAATGCGTTAGTTGGGTAGTCACCTAATTTGGATTTGGGACGCCCTTGCCGGAGGTGTCGTTTGGCATGAAATTCCCCGATTATGCAGGTATAAAAGCTCAATAGGTTTGTTCTGGGATGAAAAAGGCACAGACTCCGTTTGGAAGATTTGTGTTAAGCATCGTTTCGCTTTTTATCCCGACATAGTTCAACGCCTCCGCAACCCCGCAAACAATCTTACTTGGGTTTGTGGTGGGGTGATACGATATTTGTGCGCTCTCTGTTATGGCATAATCCATGTTTCCAATTGTCTCAGTAATGCCGTTGGTCTGATTGGCCGGCCTCAATTGATAGTTTATTCTGATGCTATTAAAAAATGGAGGCGGGTCGGGGATTTTGGAGGAATACATTGCAATAATTTGAACTGTGGGGTCTATGCCTTTGTTGGAAAATTTGGGAATGGATATAACGTCACCATCTCCATAACCGGATTCATTCATCACATAGTTAATAGTATAAGCGAATTTCATCGTTTCGTTTTTTTCAAAACCAGCCCCAATAAAGACCTTAATTGGAATTTTGGAAATGTTTTTGGCATTCGTTAAAATTTCTATGAGCTTACGCATTTGGAACGGCAAAATATCTCTGTGCTGTATTTTGGTTGCGAGCACAATGTTGTTTGAACGAAGCAACTCAACCTGCAATGAAAGCTGCTCGTTGGTTCTGCCAATTTCAGCAACATCTTTTTCAAGTCTGGCCCCCTGTGGTATTGCATGGAAAAGAGCCAAAAACTCGACAGATACCCCAATAGCAACAGCGATTATGCACTGCAATTCTTTTCGGCGGTGTCTTGATTTATGCAGTGCGTCACCTTCATCCGGCGGATTGTTGAACAAATACCACTCGCCCCAGCAGCCACCGGCCACTAATGCGCCAGCGGTGATTTCCAAGGAAGTCCAAAACCAAAAAGAAGAAAGCAGAAAATGCCCAATTAAAATTACAGAAATTGTGGCGATTATTCCGCAGGCAATCTTCGCGTTTTTGGCTGTCGCGTTGGTCTGTATTTTTTGGAAAATCACTTTCACAGATTTCAAAGGCGGAAAATAATTTGCAATCCTTAAAATGAGTGCAATTTTCCAACCGTGTTGGGTGCGTAAGTTAATTGGCAAACTTGGCGTTCCTTACAATCGCGGATTGCGAGTCCGAGGCTCGCCGCAGCCACATGATTATGTAGCAGTTTTACCGCCCCGGGCCGCCGAAAGCAAAGCTTTCCGTATCCAAGTCGCAGTTCCTCGAAAGCTTTGTCTTCCTGTCCATCCCTCGCGTGGAGGGAGCGGCTCGTTACAATTTCGGTTTCAAAATATACTTCCCCGCCTGTCCGGCTGGGAATAGGGTCTGACTTCAGTGAACCCAATTGGACCCGTCACAAGCCGACCACGGGAAATCAGCGTGGCCGAGCCGGTCAGCCCGGCGCTCGAACGGGTGAAGCTGATGCTGTTCCAGCCGTTCGACCTCGGCAAATGGTTCGTCATCGGTTTTTGCGCGTGGCTGGCCTATCTCGGCGAGACGGGTGGAAGCTTCAACGGAAATTACAACTTCGGCAACCATTCGGGACGGACCGGAGCCGATTTCCGTCAGGGGCTTGAACACGCTTGGAATTATGTCTTGAGCAATCTTTATTGGATCATTCCCGTGGCGGCATTTGTCATTTTCTTGTGTCTGGCCTTGAGGGTGCTCTTTCTGTGGCTGAACTCCCGGGGCAAGTTCATGTTTCTGCACTGTGTGGCACTGGACAAGGCGGAGGTCGTCGAGCCGTGGAATAAATTTGAGCGCGAGGGCAACAGCCTGTTTTGGTTCCGTCTCGTGCTGGGATTGATCGGGGCGGTTTTGACGCTGCCGCTTTTAGTGACCATCGCCGTCATGATTTTGCGGATGATTCTCCACGGCGAACCGGACGTGAGCGGCATCGTGACGGCGGCCGGGCTGGCGCTGGCATTCTTCGTTCTGGCGATTGTTTTCGTGATCATTCGCAAATTCACGGTGGATTTCGTCGTGCCCATCATGTTTCTGCGCCGGAGAAAATGCTGGGCGGCATGGAAGGAATTTTACAGCCTGCTTTCAGCCCATCCCGGACAATTTGCGCTGTATATCCTGTTTCAAATTGTGTTGTCCATGGCCATCGGTGTCATTGTTTTCGGCGCAATCATCATCACCTGCTGCATCGCGGGTTGTTTGATGGTACTGCCGTATTTGGGCACGGTGTTGCTGTTGCCGGTGCTGATATTCAAGCGGGCGTATCCGCTTTATTACCTGGCGCAGTATGGACCGCAATACGACGTGTTCCCGCCGCCGCCCACTCCACCAATGCCGGCCGTGCTGCCAGCGATGTAAAACGGCTTTGCAGTTGCCAAGTTTCGCCCGTTGTAATAAACTGTTCGTGGCAATGGAGTTTGCCATCCCTGTCCAAGGGAAAACCGCCGGATTGTTTTTTTCGGGGCTAATGACTCCTACTGACGCATGAAATGCGTGAGCAGGATTTAGTATGCCCGGCTACTTTTCAACAAGTGGAGTTGGAGTGCGGCGGAATTTTGATTTCCTCCGGCGGATGGCTTTGGAAGCAAGGCGGGGAAGGGTGTTTCTTGTTTGCACAAGGGCCGCGCGCAAGGCGAACCATGTGATCTGGAAATTCGTGCGCGCAACCGTCAGCTTTCGCCTGACGCCGGCAAATCCAAAGGAGCTTCAAACATGAGCAACCGGATTCTGTTCAACTTCCTGCAAGTCTTGGTGGTCATGGCCTTCGCGCCGCTGGCGTCCGGCGTTTTGAGCCGGCTCAAGGAAATCGTTCAGTCCAAACGCGGGCCGAGCATTTTTCAGCCCTATCGCGATTTGTGGAAACTGTTTCACAAGGACGAAATCGTGTCGGAAGAAAGCTCGTGGATTTTCCGGTTCACGCCCTACATCGTTTTCGTCACGCCGATCTTTGTCACGCTGTTGATTCCGGTATTGACAAATTATCCGCTCTTTTTCGCCTTCATGGGTGATATGCTGGGCGCTGGGTTCGTGCTGGCGCTGGGCGGGTTCTTCGCCACGCTCGCGGCGGTGGACACGGCCAATCCCTACGGACCCATGGGCGCGAGCCGCACGCGCATGGTGGGATTTCTGGCCGAACCGGTGTTCATGATCGTTTTTTTCACCGTTTCGTTTGTCGCCGGTTCGACGATTCCCTACATCGTCCAGGAAAAATGGGTGACGCCGCTCGTGAATTTTTTCATGCCGTCGCACGTGCTGCTGATGCTGGCGTTTCTCATGTTGATTCTGGCCGAAGGCGGGCGCATTCCGGTGGACAATCCGACGGGACATTTCGAATTGGCGATGATTGATGAATCCAAGTCGCTCGAATACTCCGGGCGCGGCTTCGCGCTGATGAAATGGGGCGGCCAGATGAAATTCTTTGTGCTCATGTGCGTTTTTCTGAACGTGCTGGTGACGCCGTGGGGTTTGGCAGGCGGGCAAACCCTCGGCGCGGTGCTGCTGGCCATTCCGCTCGTGCTGTTCAAAATTTTCTGTTTTTTGCTGGTGCTGGTCGTCATCGAATCGTCGCTGTCCAAACTGCGGCTCTTTCGCATCGCCGAATTTTTGGGCGCGGCATTTATTACGTCGGTGGCGGCGATGATCACGCGGGTTTTTTTGCCCTGAACAAAAAAACAAATGAGCGAGACGAATCAATTATTGGAGAATCTGAACGCGCTGGCCGCCGGATTGTTTCTGCTCACGGCGTTCGGCATCGTGGCGATGCGGCAGGCGCGGGGCTGCCTGAATTTGTTCATCGTGCAATCCCTGCTGCTCGCGGCGTCCGCGGCGCTGCTGGGATTGCGTTACGGCTCGGGGCATCTTTATGGCGTCGCGCTGGTCAACCTGATTAGCAAGCCAATCATTGTTCCGTGGCTGTTGCGCCGGACGGCTTCCGCCGAAATTTACACGCGCCGCGAAATTGATCAGGTGCTGAACATTCCGACCGCGTTGCTCATCGCTTTGGCGCTGGCGATTCTGTCTTATTTCCTGGGACAACCACTATTGAACGCCGTCGCGCCGGAATTTCGCGGCCCGAACGTGCCGATTGGCATCGCGGGACTGTTGCTTGGCGCGTTCACGCTCACCGTGCGGCGCGAGGCGTTGCCGCTGCTCATCGGTTTGCTGGTGATGGAAAACGGCGCGTTCCTGGCCGGCATTTCCATCTCGCGCAATCTGCCATTGCTGGTGGAATTGGCCATTGCCACGGACGGTTTGATCATTGTGTTCATCAGCGGCGTGTTGATTCGCGCGGTTCAAAAACACGTCGGCACGACCGCGGTGGGTGAACTCGCGAGCTTGAAGGAAACCGCGGTGGAACCGGCGGCAAAGGAGGCGGGCAAATGAGCGTCATCATTATTTTGCTCCTTCCGTTGATTGCCACCGCGCTCGTTTGCATTCCGTTCAAAAGGCGCTGGGCGGCGGGCGTGACCGTCGTGTCCTGCGTGGCCATTCTGATTTTGGCCGCGCGAATTGCGTTGCAGGTCGCGGCGGCCAATCCCGTCACCGCCGCGCTCGACGTGGGCATGTTGAAATGGATTTCGGTGGACGGCTTGAGCGCGCTGATTCTGCTGCTGATTGCGTTTGTTGCAACCACGGCGGCGATTTTCTCCGTTGGTTACATGGCGCATGAAAATTTGAGGCCGTGGAAGCTGCGGCTCTATTATGCAAATTACAATCTGTTCGTTTTTTCAATGCTGGCCATTCCGGTACTGGCGGAGCCGACGCTGGTCTGGATTGTCGTCGAATTGACGACGCTGTGTTCCGCGCTGCTCGTCTCCTTTGAAAATACCCGTGAAGCACTGGAGGCGGCGTGGAAATACGTCGTGCTCTCGCTCATGGGCGCGGGGATGGCGCTGTTCGGCTTTCTGGTTTTGTTCGCCGCGATGCAGGCGTCGGGCAGCGACGGCGCTTACACTTGGAATGGACTGATTGCCGCCGCGCCGATGATGCCGCCGGTGTTGTTGCAAACCGCATTCCTGCTGATTTTGATCGGACTCGGAACCAAGGTCGGCCTCGTCCCCATGCACACGTGGCTGCCGGACGCGCACAGTCAAGCGCCCTCACCGGTATGCGCGCTGCTTTCCGGCATCGAAACCTCGGCGATACTTTATGTGATTCTGCGACTGTTTCCGGTGATGCAAGCCTCACCCAATTCCCATGCCGAAACGTGGGCGCTGGTTCTCGGCCTCATTTCGGTCGGCACCGCCGCATTTTTGCTGCTGCAAGTGCGCGATTACAAACGAATGTTCGCTTTCTCCACCGTTGAACACATGGGCATTATTTTAACGGCGGTTGGACTCGGCGCCTCAGCCGCCGGTTACAGCGCGATGCAACAAATTGTCAGCCATTGCGTGACAAAATCGTTTTGCTTCTTCGCCGCCGGCGCCACGTTGATGGCGGTGGGAACGCGCGAAATTGCCGCCGTGCGCGGACTGATTCGCAAATGTCCCGCCGCCGGCGCCGCGCTCGTTTTTGGCGGACTGGCCATCGCCGGCGCACCGCCGCTGGCGGTTTTCCTGAGTGAATTTTCAATTCTTAAAGCGGGTTTGACGCAAAAAGAATATGTGGCAACCGGTCTGCTTGCCATTTTCATCGTCATCGCATTTTTCGGAATCATGCTGCACGTCAACCGGATGGTTTTTGGCGCGCCCGAAAACAAAAATAACGGCTCGCCGGAGAAAAATCATTTAGAGCCGCAACCAGTTGAAAAATTTCATCTGCCCTTCAGTTGCCGGTTGGCGCTGATTTTGGCCGCCGTGCCGGTGCTGGTGCTCGGCGTTTACATTCCCAAACCGCTGCATGATTTGCTGACGCAAGCGGCAGCCGCCTTGACAAATTAAATCGCCATGAACCGCACCGAACTGAAAGAACAAATTGAACAACGCTGGCCTGGGCGTGCGCAGTGCCGTTTCGACGCCGCGAATTCAATTTGCGAAATCACCTGCGCCCGTGCCGCGCTGCCGGAACTTTGCGGACGGCTTTTTCTCGAATGGAATTTCAGTTTTGCGGGCTTGGTCGTCGAGGAAGGCACGAGTGAATGGCAATTGCGCTACTGTTTTTACGGTGAACGCGAAGCCGGCTGGGTTCACGTCCTCGCCACCGCGCCGCTCGCCGAAAAAACCTTTCCGAGCATCGTCAAATTTGTTCACGCGGCGGACTGGCACGAGCGCGAGGCCGAGGATTTGTTCGGCCTGATTTTTGAAGGCCATCCGCGCCTCGGCGATTTTATTCTGCACGACGACGCCTGGCAGGAAAACGTCGAGCCAATGCGCCGCCACTTCGACGCGCGCAAGGCGATGCAGCATCGCAAGCCGGACGCCGACTGGCGGCCGCATCGCATTGTTCAGGAACCGGGCGCGTTCGTGATGCCCATCGGCCCGAAATTTTCCGGTATGACCGAGTCAGTTCACTTCCTGCTCGAAACTGTCGGCGAAGACGTCATCCGCTCGACGCCGCGCTTGTTTTACAAATGGCGCGCGGTTGAAAAACTCGCGGAAGGCAAAGCTGCCGATGAGGTTTTATTGCTCGCGGAACGATTTGCCGCGACGACGGCTTTTGCTCACGGACTCGCTTTTTGTCAGGCGGTTGAAAAAATCAGCAACGTAAATGTTCCCGTCCGTGCAAAAATTCTCCGCGTGTTCCTGGCCGAACTTGAACGCTTGCGCCAACATGCCGGAGCCATTCAAGAAATTTGCGAGTCAACCGCTTTGGTTGTCGCCAACAGTCAGGCCGGAATTCTGGAGGAGGATTTGTTGCGGATTTCCGGCGAACTTACCGGCCATCGTTATTTGTTTGGCCTGCTCGCGTTGGGCGGGCTGCTTTGCGATTTGCCAAATGATGCCTGCGCCAGGGCGCTCGAACAATCGCAACGCGCTTTGAAACAACTGAGCGAACTCGAAAAGCGACTGCGCGTTTCCAGCAGTTTTTTGGATCGTCTTGAAGAAGTCGGCTTCGTCCCGCAGCGAAGCGCGATGGTTTACGGCCTGCTCGGTCCGGTCGCGCGCGCATCGGGAATTGTCCGCGATTTGCGAAAGGCGCAACCTTATTCCGGCTACGAAAATTTTAATTTCGACGTGCCCAGCGAGCAGGAAGGCGACGGCTACGCGCGGTTGCGTATTTTGTTCGCCGAAGCGAAACAATCGGTTCGCATCATGGAACAAGCCGTTGCCGCATTGCAAAATGGCAGCGTCCGTGAACCGCTTCAACTTCACGCGGGTGCGGCGTTGGGCTGGGTCGAAGCACCGCGCGGCGGCGCATTTCATTGGGTGCGGTTGGATGAGAATGGACGAATCGCGCGTTATCGCGTCGTTACGCCGTCGTTTGCCAACTGGCACGGTTTTCATCTCGCCGTCGAGAAATTCGCGTTCCAGGATTTTCCAATCATGCTCTCCACGTTCGATTTATCCGTGGCCGAGAACGACCGATGAAACAACAACCATCAAACT
>JBEKJN010000089.1:0-9801 GCA_050011235.1 Verrucomicrobiota bacterium
TTGCAGAATGTCCGTTGCCTGCGCGGCGGCATTGACGCCTGGGCGCAGGAAGTGGAGACGAAAATGCGGAGATACAAATTGGGGTAGGGTCGGCGCGCTGCGCCGACCGGACGCCGCAGCGCGGCGTCCCTACCAATTACACGTTGAACTTGAACAGCAGCACGTCGCCGTCCTTGACGACATAATCGCGGCCTTCGATGCGGTAATGGCCGGTTTCGCGGGCGTGGCCGACTGAGCCGCACTTCACCAAATCATCCCAGTTCACCGTTTCCGCCTTGATAAACCCGCGCTCGAAGTCGGTATGGATGGTCCCGGCGGCCCTGGCGGCCGTGTCACCGGCGTGAATTGTCCACGCCCGGACCTCCTTTTCGTTGAACGTGAAAAACGTCCGCAGGCCCAGCACATGATACGTGGCGCGGATGAGCTGGCCGAGACCGGATTCCGCAACGCCGAGTTCCTTCAAATACGCCCCGGCCTCCTCCGGCGACAGATCAATGAGGTCGCTTTCAATCTGCGCGCTGACGACCACGGCCTCGCACGCGAGATGCGTCTTCACATAATCGCGCACTTTCAGGACGAACGGATTCTTGTCCGCCGTGGCGAGGTCGGATTCCTTGACGTTACAGGCGAAGATGGTTGGCTTGTCGGTCAGCAGAAAGAAACTGCGTAGGATGATTTTCTCATCCGGGGCCAGCGGGAGCGCCAGCGTGCTGGCCGGCTTGCCTGTATTCAGATGAGCGCCAATTTGTTCCAACAGGCGCTCCTCCTGCAGCGCGTGCTTGTCCCCGCGCTTCACGTCCTTGGAAATCTTCTCCCGCCGTTTTTTGACCGTTTCGAGGTCGGCCAGAACCAGTTCGGTGTTGACGATTTCAATGTCGCGCACGGGATCAATGCCACCGGTGACGTGGACGATGTCGGGGTCTTCAAAGCAGCGCACGACGTGAACGATGGCGTCCACTTCGCGGATGTGGCTCAGAAACTTGTTGCCCAGACCTTCGCCGTGCGACGAGCCTTTCACGAGGCCGGCGATGTCCACGAATTCAATCGTCGTTGGAATGAGCGTATTGACCCTGGCGATTTTGGCGAGCGGTTCGAGGCGCGCGTCCGGCACGGTGACGACGCCGAGGTTCGGTTCGATGGTGCAGAAAGGATAGTTCTCCGCCGCCGCCTTGTGTGAACGGGTGACGGCGTTGAACAACGTGGATTTGCCCACGTTGGGCAGACCGACGATTCCGGCCTTGAGCATAGTAAATTTTACCGCAACGGCGCGGAGAGGCGAGAATTACCACGGAGCCGCAGAGGCAGAAAGGTTTTTTGTTTGCTCACATTTTATGCTTGGCCAACTGCCACGCGATGTGCCCGCCGTTAATCAGTCCGAGCGCGAGCAGGCAGAAGCCGGAGAAATGTTCCATGCGCAGGAGCGTTCGCTCGCTCAACCGTCCCTGGCCGCGCGCCGACAGCCAGCTCACCGCAAAAAACCACAGGTTCGCGCCCAGCGCGACGCCGGCAATGCACGCGGACTTGCTGGCTAGAGTGTCATCCACCCAGTCGCGCGACAGGAAGTTACCTGCGAGCACGATCCAAAACAGGAGCACGCCGAGGTTGCCCAGCACGCGCACGAAACCGGTCATGAACGCCGAATGCGGATGCAGTCTTTCATCAATGCGTTTTTCAATCCGGCTGGCCGTCGCACCGAGTTGTGTGGGCGCGATCACGTTTTTGGCCGAGAGAAACTTCATGCCGAGAAACAGCATGAAGACGAAGGTGAACACCTCCATCGAGGTTTTGATAATGCGGATTTTAAAGAACGACGAAAATCCGGTGAAGGCAATCGTGCAATAAATCAGGTCCATCGTTGCCGCGCCGAGGCCGATGAGCATGGCCCATTTGAAACCGCGCTGCGCGCCACCGTTGATGATGGTGAGATTCACGGGGCCGACGGGCATCGAAAGCAGCAGGCCGCTGATGAAGCCCGTCAGGGCGGAAAGTAAAATGGGCTCGAGTTCCGGCATGGATTTAATGGGCCGTGTCCGGTTCGTCCTCGTCGTCCTCTTCGATTTCCCGGCGCCAGGCGCGCGAAAGGCGCGGTCGCACGAAGCCATAGACGAGATAGAGCGTGAAGAACGCCGGCAGGACGAACACCAGGATTTTTTCCCGCAACACCAGCACGCAGCCGACGAACAAAATCGCCACCAGCGTCTTGGTAAACGTCCGCGTCGCCCGCAAGTCCAGCGATTTGAAGCTTGGATAGCGCACGTGGCTCACCATCATCCATGACAAGAACAGCATCAGCACCGGCAGCACGTAACGCAGGTAGCCGACGGAAAAATCCTTTTCTTCAATCCACATCATCAGCAGCGTCAGCGACGCCACCAG
Organism: Verrucomicrobiota bacterium; assembly: GCA_050011235.1. Lineage (GTDB taxonomy): Bacteria > Verrucomicrobiota > Verrucomicrobiia > Limisphaerales > UBA11358 > UBA11358. The sequence continues at coordinate 2,377 of JBEKJN010000089.1, forward strand.
CGCCGCCGCCGAGGGAATGGGAAAGCCGAGGAAATCCTTGCCACTGCCGCCCGGCTGAAGCGACAGCACATTGAATCGCGCCAGCCGGAACGCGCCGCAAATCAGATAAATCGAGGCGATGAACCAGCCGATTTCCGGGTGGTTCACAAACACGTCGCGCAGCACGATGCGATGCACCAGAAACGCCGGTGCGACGCCGAACGAAATCAAATCCGCCAGCGAATCGAATTCGCGCCCAAACGGACTTTCCGCGCCGCCCAGACGCGCCACGCGCCCGTCGAGCAAATCGAATATGCACGCGAGCAAAATGAAGGCGAGCGCGAGCTTGATCTGGCCGGAATAACCGTCGCTCGAGGGATCGGCCTCGACTATTTTCGTCAGCGCCACGAAGCCGCAGAACAGATTGCCCGCCGTCAGCAAATTCGGCAGAAAATAAATTTTCAGCCGGCTCTCATCCGAATCATCCGGCGTGGGGTGGTTGATGGGCGTAGTCATGGTTCAATCAAATGAGGCAATCATGGTTTCACCGCCGGCCACCTTGTCGCCAAGCTTCACCTTGATTTTCGCACGCTGCGGCAGGTAAACGTCCACCCGCGAGCCGAATTGAATCAGGCTGATGCGTTCGCCGCGCTGGACGATGTCGTTTTCCTTGATCCACGGCACGATGCGGCGGGCAATCACGCCGGCGATGAGGCGCACGCCGATTTTTTCGCCGGGTGGTTCGGCGGCGTCGAAACCGATGAGCACGTTTTCGTTGAACTGCGCCGACTCGGCCTTCAGCGCGCTGAGATACTGACCGGGCGTGTGTTTGAAACAGGCGACGCGGCCCGCCACGGGCGCGCATTGCACGTGCACGCTAATCACCGAAAGAAAAATCGAAATCCGCTGGCATTCGCCGCCCATGAATTCCGGTTCGTTCACCGTGTCAATCGCGTCCACCTTGCCGTGGCCGGGTGAGACGACAAGGTTCGCGGCGGTGGGCACCAGCGGGTCGGGGTCGCGGAAAAAATAAAAAGTGAACACGACGAAAAGCACCCACAGCGAAATCAAAACCCAAGTCAAATAATCCAGCTCTAAGTCGCTAATGATTTTGCCCGGAGACGCGGCGTTAAGGACAAGGGGTGGGGCGCCGGCGAGGAGGGGCACCACAAGCCAGCCAATGAGAAACCCAACGGCCAGCAGCACGAGCAACGCCGCGCCGGCGAGGCCGATGAGGCGGAACGCGGCGAACAGGGCTTTGCCCGAGTTTTTCACACGACCAAAATAAAATTTTTGTACACCACTTGCAATTCGGCATTTTCGGGGCAATTTAGACGGTCGCAAAAAAAAACAATGAAACAAAAACCAAATTCAAAAACGATTATGTCATTACACACACCTGATTTGACGAAGTTCCCGCCGCGCAGTCCGCGCGCGCGGTTGGGCGGTTACGTGATTCTGCCGCGCATGTTGGACAAAGGCCGGGCGACCATCGCCGGCAAACACGGCGAATACCATTACGCCTGCCCGCTGGACCAGCAGTTCCTTGAATTCGCGGGCATTGACTCCAAAACCTTGAAGAAGGTATTGGACAAGAGCGACGGCGAGATTCTCAAATGGATTCAGAAACACGCGAAACACAAACGCACCGGACCGGAAATCGTCGCGTGGTCGGCGTGGCAGGAACAGCGCGCGCCGGACAATCCGGATGCGCGCGAGTTTTTCAACGGCATTCACAAACAAATCGCGCCAAAACGCGAAGACATCGCAACCTGGTTCGATCTGCTTGATTTGGACGATTACGTGAGCTTCGGCGGCAAGGCCTGAAAAAATTTCCGATCTGCGATTTGCGATTTACGTGCTCTTGAAAATCCGGCGAGTCGCGTAAATCGTATTTCGCAAATCGAAAATATCAAATCTGGGCCTGCGCCTGGGCCGGTTGCACGGATGGTCCGTTTGCATTTCCCAGTTTCCATGGCTCGATTTTTTCGATGCGATGCCGGTGCTTCGCGCCGTGGACTTCAAACTCCACTTCCTCCCCGACCTTGCGGTTCAACAGTGCCTGTGCGACGGGCGAAAGATAGCTGATGACACCTTTCTCCGGCTCGGAATCCCAGGCGCCGAGGATGGTGAAGGTTTCCGGTTCATTGGTGTCGAGGTCGGCAGCCCGCACAACCGTGCCGATGCCGGCGACATCGGCGCGGGAGTTGGAGAAATCCGTGCCGCGGGCGCGGGTGAGCTGGGTTTCCAGTTCGTCCTTGCGGCGCATGAGGATCTTCTGCATTTCCTTGGCGGCCTTGTATTCGTGATTTTCGCTGAGGTCACCATAGCTGCGCGCGAGGGCGATTTCCTTCGAGTTGGCGGGGATTTTCTTCTGCACCAGTTCCTCGTATTCGCCCTTGCGGCGTTCGAGACTTTCCCACGAGACGAGCAGTGTGATCTCCTGCTTGGTCTGTTCGCCGCTGACGAGTGATTGCACGGCGGGATGCGCCTTGACGAGCCGCGCGAGGAGCGAGCGCTTGTCCATGTCATCAAACACGGGTGAAAATTGGAGCGCGCGCGTGAGGTCTTTGATGACTTCGATGTCGGCGGACGCGGTCAGCTCGGCAAGCAATTCGTGGTCGTCGAGGATGAATTCACGCAGGCGATTGGAGCGCTTCTCGTTGAATTGATCGCGTTCCATGGAAGTGAGCATCGCGCGGAACACCTCCGGACCAAGAATGTCGGCGTAGGCGTCACTGCGGTCGCGTCCAAGCCAGAGCAACAGTTCACTGCTCGCCGTGTGCTGGTTGACGAGACGCGCGAGGGTTTCCTTGAGCGCGTCCATTTTGCCTTCCTGAATCAGCAGACTGGCGAACTCGCGGCAAAGCTTGGCGGAAACGGCATTGAGCGACCCGCGCAGGATTTCAATCCAGCGGTCGGAGTTCGCCGCCCTGAACGATTCCAGCGTGCGATGATGCTTGGCCGCCGGAATCAATTCCAGCACCGGGCCGAATTTGACGCCGTCCTGCGACCAGATTTGCGCGGTGGCGATTTCGCCCTCGACGGGGAGAAGGCCGGCCATGGCGCGCAAATCGTCGCGGGCAAAGACCGCTTCGAGCGCGACGGCGGGTTGGGTGCGTTGATGCGACGCAATCTCGGTGTTGAGGGCGGCAATGATTTCGTTGGCCGCCGCCGCTTTATCAGTCAAATCGGACGCATTTTTGAACACTTCCCCGGCCACGGCCACCCGCGCTTTCAATCCCTTGGCCTTGCGAAAATCCGCCAGCAAACGGTCTTGCAGCGACGTTTCCTGCACCTGATAAACCACCGGCTCGGTTTTTTTCAGCGGCACGATGAAATGACCGTCCTTTTTCATTTCGCGGCGCGTGGTTTCCCACCATTTCTTCCAGTCGTCGCGGATGACATCGGGCACGAGCACCTGTTGAATCTGGTCCGCCGTCGCCCGGCCGTCGTAGCTGTTCAACACGACCTTGATCAAATCCAGATGATGCGCGGCCAGTTGGTGAAGACCCTCGAGGTCGGCGGCTTTGCGCGCGAGAATATGTTCCTTGGAAATCGGCTTGAGCGATTCGGCGGCGAACGCCAGATCCATCGTGTGACCCGGCTTGCCCGGAAAATCAATCGTGAACCGCGCGAACACCGTGTCCATCGTTTTGATCCGGCCAAAGCCCCAACTGCGGTGCATGCAAAAGCCGCCCGTTGCCAGTTTGGTCAGCGGCTCAACGTGCCGCCCTTCAATCTTGCCGGCGGCGGCCAATTTCTCAAATTCCTCTCTCATAAAAGCATCGTTTTTGTCGCGTCATGAAAGCACAATGTCCTTATTAATAATCGTGAACGGCGAAAATCCAAGACAAATCGCGGTGCGCATTTTGCAGCAACGGCGTGCCGATGGCCGATTTACCGAGGATTTGCTCGAAAACGTGCTGGCAGGAGCGCAACTTTCGCCCGCCGACCGCGCGCTTTGCCGGGAAATCGTGTATGGCGCCGTCCGCTGGCAGGCCACGCTCGACTGGCTCATCGCCCGCAAAACCGGCGGACGCAGTCAAAAACCCGCCCTGCAAAATCTCCTGCGGCTCGGTCTCTATCAAATTTTCTGGCTCGACCGGATTCCCGGCCACGCCGCCGTGAACGAAACCGTCGAACTCGCCAGACAGAACGGCTTCGGGGCGCAAGCCGGTTTTGTGAATGCCGTCTTGCGCGGCTATTTGCGCGAAGCCGACGCAACCGAAAAGCTTCTGGCCGACTTGAAAATTTCACAGCCTGCGCTCGGCTGGTCGCATCCCGAATGGCTGGTCGCGCGCTGGCAAAAACGCTGGGGGTTGGAACGAACCGCGCAATTGCTCGCATGGAACAATACGCCGCCGAAAATGTTTGCGCGGGTCAACCGCTTGAAGACCGACGCGGGCAGGCTGCTCGAAAAGTGGCGCGAGGAAAACGTGGATTACGATTTCGTCCGCCGGGAGCAGCTCGAAGAAAATCTGGTCTTTGAATTGAAGTCGCATCCGCCGCTGGCGGAACTGGGAAGTTTCCGGCAAGGCTGGTTTTACATTCAAGACCCGGGCACGCTGCTCGCCGCGTGCAAACTGGAACCGCAGCCCGGTGAAACGATTTTGGATTTGTGCGCCGCGCCCGGCGGCAAAACAACGTTTATTGCGCAATTGATGAATAATCAGGGCCGCATTGTGGCAATGGACAATTCCAGAGAACGGCTGAAACTGCTTGAAGAAAACTGCCTGCGGCTTGGTGTGACTTGTGTGGAACCTGTTTTAACTTCGCACCTCACACTTCGCACTTCGCACTTCGACAGAATTCTCGTGGATGCACCTTGCTCGAACACCGGAGTCATGCGCCGGCGCCTGGATTTGCGCTGGCGGATTCAGCCGAAGGAAATTCAACGGCTGCGCGACCTGCAACTCGACCTGCTCAAGCAAGCCGCGCCGCGGGTGAAGAGCGGCGGTGTTTTGGTTTACAGCACTTGCAGCCTTGAACCGGAGGAAAACGCTGAAGTCGTGAAACAATTTTTAAGCGAGCACGTGGAATTCAGGCTGGAATACGAGCGCGAGTTGTTGCCATTCGTAGATAATGTGGACGGCGCGTATGTAGCCGCGCTTGTCAAAGCGCGGTAATCCGCGTTCTCACGAACGTGGCTATGCCCGGGGTTGACTTCAATGCCATTGCCACGACACAAACCTGTGGCATTTTAGTCCCCATGGAACTCGATCTTGAAAATGATTTTGCCCACCGCGCGTATCCGCTTCTGGTCAGCCTGGTCACGCCGCGTCCCATCGCCCTTGTCACCACCGTCAGCGCCGATGGCAAGGTGAACGCCGCGCCGTTCAGTTTCTTCAATCTCATGGGCGCGAATCCACCCATCTGCGCCTTCGCGCCCGGCGACCGTGACAACGGCACGCCCAAGGACACCGCCCTCAACATCCGCGCCACGCATGAATTTGTCGTGAATTTGGTGGATGAAAAAATTGCCGAGGCGATGAACCAATGCGCCGCGTCGCTGCCTTACGGGGAAAATGAGTTGACCCACGCCGGATTGACCGCCGCGCCGTCGTCAATTGTGAAACCACCGCGCATCGCCGAATCGCCCGCGAGCCTGGAATGTGCCGAATGGGGCACGCTGCAAATCGGCAAAAACCGCATGGTGATCGGTTTGATCAAACGCCTTCATCTGCGCGACGAACTGTTCGACGCGGAGAAAAAACGAATCCACACGGACAAACTTTTTCTCATCGGCCGGATGGCGTCGCCGGACTGGTATTGCCGCACCCGCGACCGGTTTGAAATGAAACGACCGGATTAATTGCGCAATATTTATGGCACATTTGCCTGACTTTTCTCGCTCCGCCTCTCATAATAATAAGCGATTCCTAAAACTGGGAGCAGACAAATGAATGTCCCGAGTCCTATGAAAAGCGTAACGTCAAATATCGCCGAATCCAAACTGTGTAATCTGCCTGACTTCCAGGCGTCCGACGTAAATATGTGCCATCCCTCTGCGTAAAATCGTCCCGACAGAAAGACCACAACGCAATAAACCATGTTTGCAATCACGTCACTTGCGAGAGCTGCGACAAAAAACGATTTCTTCTTCCGTATAATACGATGGCGACAAAGCAGAAAAGTGGCGACAAGCGTCACCAAAACCGCACCAGCAAAATAATAGAACGCTGCATTGAGCATAACGAATTAGCCTAATATTTTATTCAGCGACGTAGCATTTTTCCATTTCCTCCTATATATAAATTTTTTTGCCCAAGGAATATTTGTGCGCTGCCAGAACATCGAAATAACCTTCCAAATCTTCCTGCATTTGCGCGACTTGCTGACTGCGGTTTTTAATTTTTCTTAAAAAGGTTTTGGTCATATTCACATCCCCATGATTTGATAACCGCAATCCACGTAAATGACTTGTCCCGTAATCGCTGCCGCGCCGTCGCTCGCAAGAAAAGCTCCCGTCGCGCCGAGTTCTTCGGGCAACACATTTCGTTTCAGCGGCGCATTGGCTTCGTAATGCTTCAGGATTTCACCAAAACCGGCGATGCCGCGGGCGGCCAGCGTGTTGACCGGGCCGGCGCTGATGCAGTTCACCCGGATTTTTTTCGGGCCGAGATCGTAGGCGAGATAACGTGTGCTGGCTTCGAGCGCGGCCTTCGCGACGCCCATGACGTTGTAGTGCGGTACGACCTTTTCCGCGCCGTAATAACTCATCGCCACAACGCTGCCACCGTCGGTCATCAGCGGCACCGCGGCGCGGGCGAGCGCGACGAGCGAGTAGGCGCTGACGTCATGCGAAACGCGAAAGGCTTCGCGGCTGGTATCCACGAATTCGCCTTCGAGCGCGGCCTTCGGCGCGAACGCCACGGAATGCAGGAGCAAATGCAGCTTGCCAAACTTTTCGCCGACGGTTTTGAAGACGCCGGCAATTTCTTCGTCCTTCGTCACGTCGCATGGCAGGAGCAGCGTGTCCGCGCCGAACGTGCCGGCGAGTTCCGCGACGTTTTCCTTGACGCGCTCGCCCTGATACGTGAACGCGAGCTTCGCCCCCTCGCGCGCCCACGCCTGAGCGATGGCCCAGGCAATGGAGCGTTGGTTCGCGACCCCGAATACGATTCCCAGTTTCCCGTCAAGCAATGGCATAATCGAAAATAATGTTTTGGTTAAACCGTTTCTCAGGATTACAAATTCCCGTCGGCACGGCAATTCCTTTTGGCTTCCGCCTCGACCCGTGGACGCGCGGGCGGTAAGCTGGGGCAATGGACGCAAACACAAGCAATGTCGTCGTTGAAGGCCTGATAAGCTACCTTGGCTTGATCATCCTGCTGACGTTTCATGAGTTCGGCCACGCGTGGGTGGCTTTGAAATGCGGCGACGACACAGCCAAACTGCAAGGCCGCGTCTCGCTCAATCCCATCGTCCACATTGACCCGATTG
>JBEKJN010000090.1:0-9628 GCA_050011235.1 Verrucomicrobiota bacterium
GCGTGGAAGACCACGTTCATTTTCTCTGTGCGTTGTCGCGCACCCGCAACCCGGCGGAAATGGTCAAAGAGGTAAAACGTGGTTCGTCGCTGTGGCTGAAGACCAAGAACGCAGACCTGCAGGATTTCGCGTGGCAGGGCGGTTATGGAATTTTCTCCGTCGGTTTTTCGCAAATTGAATCAGTGCGAAGTTATATCGCCAGCCAGGAGAAACATCATCGCAAAGTTTCGTTTCAAGATGAGTTGCGACAATTGTTGAAACGTTACGAAATTGAATTCGATGAACGGTATGTTTGGGATTGAGCGAGCGCCTGGTGATTTGATTCAACCCTTTCAGGGTTGGTGGGAATTTATTTTGTGACCCAAGGTAGCTCGTTCCTCGCAACCTTGGGCTGAATGATTTAATCCCTTTGGGATTGAGGCTTGCGCCGTATCCCAATAAATTCCCACATGAAACAGATTTGATTCTTCCTCCTTAATTCTGCATTCTTCCTCTACGTGAACATTTCCGAACATCGCAAGGCGATTGACAAGCTGGAGGCGCACTTGCTTTTGGGTTTTGAAAAGCAGATATTGTTCCCATGATCGCCGTTGAAGCCAACGAACGCGAAATTCGCGTGAGCATTCCGACCGATGGAATGCCGGCAGAAGCAGTGCGCGCTTTTCTGGACTGGCTGCGCGTGGAGGTGGCGGCGCGGCGCAGCCGTCTGACCGATGATGCGGCGTGGAAACTTTCGGAGGATGTCAAGTCCAGTTGGTGGATGAAAAACCGAAACCGCAACACCATTTAATTTTTCAACGGGCGAAAACTTTCGCCGACTCTCCAGCACGCGAAACAGGTTTGATTCTTCCTTCTGCCTCCGGCATTCTATCTTTGCTTGAACATTTCCAAACATCGCACGGCGATTGACAAGCTGGACGCGCACATCGTCCGGCTGCTCAACGAGCGCACGCGCCACGTGCTCGCCATCGGCGACATCAAGCTGGCGGCGGGCGAGGAGATTTACGCGCCGCACCGCGAACGCGCCGTGTTCGACCGCGTCTGCGGCCTCAACCAGGGGCCGATGACCGACGAGCAACTCCGCGCCGTTTACCGCGAAATCATGTCCAGCGCCCTCGCGCTCGAAAAGACCATGACCATCGCGTATTTCGGGCCGGAGACGACGTTCACGCATCAGGCGGCCATCCGGCGGTTTGGTTCCAGCCTCAAATACTCGCCGCAAAAAACCATCGCGGACGTTTTCACCGAAGTCAGCAAAAAGAGCGCGGACTACGGCGTCGTGCCGGTGGAGAATTCCACCGAAGGCGTCGTCACGTACACGCTCGACATGTTCGTGGACAGCGATTTGAAAATCGTTTCACAAATCGTCCTGCCCGTGCAGCAGTGCCTGATGAGCAACTCGGCGCGCAAGCAAATCAAAACGCTTTACGTGCATCCCCAGTCGCTGGCGCAATGCCGCGGCTGGATCCAAAACCATCTGCCGCACGTGGAAATCATCGAAACGTCTTCCAACCCGCGTTCGGCGGAACTGGCGGCGAAGGAAATAGGCACGGCGGCCATCGCCGGCATTCTCGCCGCCGAAAAATACGGCCTGCGCGTGCTCGAACAGGACATTCAGGACAACGCCGCCAACGCCACGCGCTTCCTCGTGCTGGGCCGCCAGTGCAGTCCGCCAACCGGCGACGACCGCACGAGCCTGATGCTCAGTGTCGCCGACAAATCCGGCGCGCTGCACGAGGCCATCGCCGCGTTCCGCCGTCACAAAATCAACATGACGAAGATTGAATCGCGCCCGAGCAAACGGAAGGCGTGGGAATATTTCTTCTTCATTGATTGCGAAGGCCACGCGCAGGACAGGAAAGTTGCCAGGGCGATCCAGCTTCTGGGCAGGCACTGCAATTTTGTCAAGGTCCTCGGCTCGTATCCCAACATGGAATAGTCTCACCCTCCAAAATATTGTGACGTTTTAACACCCGCGCGCCGCAAGGGGAACCGGGTGGGAAGTTCGTTAAACTCCTTTACGAAAGACAAGCAGCATGTTTCAAGATTCTGACAATCCTCCCGGCCGCAAACCGCCACAGGGACCCGGACCAACCTTTTCTGGCATCCCATCCAGACTGGTTGTTCGGGTGCCAAAATCGGACCGGCCGCAGACTTTCACCAAGATTTTCCGCTGGCGTTTGCCCGCCGGCCAGACGCAGGAACCAGCCATAGTTGAAGTTGTGGGCACGTTCACCAAATGGCAGAAGGTGCCGCTGGTCCATGACGATGCGCGGCCCATCTGGCAGGCGACGCTGCACGACGTTCCGTGCAACCGCACGCATCACTACATGCTGCTCGTGGACGGCAAGCCGGTTCGCGACGAACACTGCGATGGCCAGGCCATCCCGCGCAACGCGCAGGAGGCGCAATATCAATTGATGACAAGTCGTGGCCCGCGCGTGTTGATGCTCTTTGCGCAGACGAAATAGTTTCGCGGCAGATGGTCCGGACGCGGCTTAAGCCGGGTATTGACAGGCATTTTTTGCTTCCCAAAAGTCCGGGATGGTGGTAGGATGGCATCATGGAGTTGCAGGAAAGCGCAAATGAGTTTTTCATTTGGGGGAATGACGATTCCCCTTATGGCCCTGTGGAACTTGCGGTGTTGATTGACTGGATCAAGGACGAGCGCGTCCTGGCCGACACCTGGGTCTTCGCGCGTCCCGACGGAAGCTGGCGGCGGGCGGCGGAAATCCCCGAACTTCAGGCGCATTTCAACCAGGAAATCATTCCGGCTTCCGCCACGGTTTCCAGTTCGGGCATCAAACCCGGCTCGCTGCGGCGCATCAAAATCCTGTCCCAACTGAACGACGCGCAGCTGGATCGACTGATTGAATTCGTGGAAGTGCACAAGGTGCCGCAATGGATGGCGGTGGTGAAACAGGGCGATGCGGGCAATGGCATGTTTTTCGTCCTGCAAGGCGAACTGCGGGCGCGGGTGATGGTCGGGGAAAAAGAGACGATTCTGGCCACGTTCGGCCCCGGCGATTTTTTCGGCGACATGTCGCTGTTCGATCACGGGCCACGGTCGGCGGATGTCATCGCCAATGCGGACAGCATCGTGCTGAAAATGTCCGATGTGGCGTTTGACCGGCTCACCCGGGAAGCTCCCGCCCTCGCGACGCCCTTCCTGCAGGCCACGGCCCGGACCCTCGCCGCCCGGATTCGCGCCGACAATCAGCGTCTGGACCGGGTGACCCAGCAGTTTCGGGCCAGCACCTGATTTTTATTTCAGCACGGCGAAGGAGGCTTGTGCATTTTGCGCCGGGCCATCCAGCACAATGGCCGTTTCCGCCAATCCCAATGTGCCGCTGAGCCGAATGTCGCGCGAAGAACTGCCGATCAGGATTTTGTAGGCGCCTTTATCGGCCACCCAGCCTTTTTTGTCAGGGTCGTAATGGGCAAAGGCGTTCCAATCGAGGGCGAGGGAGACCTTTTGTTTTTTCCCCGGTCGCAGCGATACCTTCTTGAAACCCTTCAATTCCTTGAGCGGCCGCGGCAGGCTGGGGCTGACTTCCTGCACATAGATTTGCGCCACTTCAGCGCCGGCGCGGCGGCCAGTGTTGGCGAGCTTGAATTCGACCGTTACGGGCGACTTCCGCGCATCGTGGTTGGGAACAAGGTTAAGATCGGAATATTTGAACTGGGTGTAGGAAAGGCCATAGCCGAAGGGGAACAGCGGCTCGATTTCTTTTGTATCGAACCAGCGGTAACCCACGAGCAAACCTTCCTGGTAAACCACCGTGCCGTTTGTGCCCGGATAGGCATGGAGCGCGTGCGCCGGCGAATCCGCCAGCCGCTTCGGGAAAGTGCAGGGCAGTTTGCCTGAGGGATTCGCGTCGCCAAACAGGACGTGCGCCAGCGCGTTGCCGCCTTCGAGGCCGGGATACCACGCATAGAGCAGGGCCGGCACTTGGGAAAGCCACGAATCCATCTCGACGGCCCCGCCGCCCATGAGCACAACGACGGTCCGGGGATTGGCCTGCACCACTTTCTGGATCAACTCGTCCTGTCCACCGGGCAGTTTGATGTCCTTGCGATCCGCCCCTTCGGTGTCGTAACCGCCATGGTGGTTCAGGCCGCCGACATAGATGACCACATCGGCCGATTTTGCGGTGGCCACCGCCTCGGCGACCAGATTGGAGACGTTCAGGGGAGCATTCGTGGCTTCAGGCTCCGGCCGGAAATCCACCCGTCCCCAGCCGGCCGACGGATTGTAGCCTTGGGCATAAATGACCTTCACGCCGCCGCCGAGACGATTGCTGATTCCCTGCAGCGCGGTGATCTCGTAGGGCGGTTTGACCGTCGCGGAACCACCGCCGTGGGCGAACTGGTCCGCGGCATTGGCACCGATGATGGCGATGGTTTTGATCTGAGCCGGGTCCAATGGAAGCAGGCCTTGATTCTTCAACAGCACAAAGGATTCTTCAGCAACCCGGCGCGACATTTCCTGGTGCGCCTTCGTGCTCAACGGGCCTTGCGGTTGAACATTGGTGACGACCGGCGCGGACGGGTCGTGAATCAGGTTTAACTTGAATCTCACGTAAAGATCACGGCGGACCTTGTCGTCGAGCGCGGACATGGGGAACTGGCCGGCCTTCAACCCCGCCAAATACGGATTGGCCAGATAATACTCATCGAAAGCCCGTCGGGAGCCCATTTCCATGTCCATGCCGTTCGTCGCCGCCAGATCGGTGTGATGCACACCGCCCCAGTCGGACATGACCGCGCCTTTGAACCCCCATTCGTCCTTTAGAATCTGGTCAAGCAGATAATCGTTTTCGCAACAGTGCTGGCCGCGGAAGAGATTGTAAGCCCCCATGACGGTCAGCACGCCCCCTTCCTGCACCGCCGCGCGAAATGCCGGCAGGTATATCTCGCGCAAGGTGCGCTCGTCCATTTCCACATTGATCGAATTTCGCTGGTTTTCCTGGTTGTTCGCGGCAAAATGTTTGGCGCAGGAGGAGACACCCTGGGTTTGTTCGCCCTTGATGTAATTGACGGCCATGCGCGAGGTCAGGAACGGATCCTCGCCCAGATACTCAAAATTCCGGCCGCACAGCGGTGTGCGCTGGATGTTGAGGCTCGGCCCCAGCATGATGTTTATTCCGCGCTGCCTTGCTTCCTGACCGATCACGGTGCCGTAGGCCACGGCCAGGTCGGTATCCCACGTGGCTGCCAGCCCCAGCGTCGCCGGCATGGCGGTTGAAAAATCATCAATCTGCGGCTGCGGCGGGTGGCTTTCTTCGCGCACGCCCATGGGACCGTCGTCCATCCGCAACTCGGCAACACCCAGCCGCGGGACACCGGCGACCGCGAAATGCGATTCCGCGTGGACCAGTGAAACCTTTTCTTCGAGGGTGAGGCGGGATAGCAAATCCTCGACGCGCGTTTCGATGGGTTTGGCCGCATTCAGATAAATGGGGCGTTCCTGCGCGCCGGCGGTTCCAAAACCTGCCGGCAGTACCACCAGGACAAACAGCAGCCAGGAATTACGTTCGATTTTAGAAACCAGTCTCATATTTTTTCGCTTGTTCGACTTGTGTTTAATCCAACCGGTCACTGACCGCCATTGCGTCGGACGCATGAAAAACGCGATTTGTCAGGCGCTTTCATCTATTTGGTAAAGGTGGAGGAAACAGCGTAGAAAATCTCCGATGGCACCGCCAGTAAAAACGCAGCGGCAGGCTGGCTGCTGAAATTCCCACCTGCTGAAACACGGTTGAAACCGTCGCACGCCCGTGACAAACTCCCCGCGTGAGCCATCTTGACCAAGCCCGCAAAGTATTCGACATCGAACTCGCCGCGCTCAAGGCCGTGCGCACCCAACTCAACTCCGCATTTGGCAGCGCGGTGGAAATGATGGTCGAAGCGCTGGGCCGGCGCGGCAAAATCGTCATCGTCGGCATCGGCAAATCGGGCAACGTCGGACAGAAAATCGCCGCCACGCTCACCAGCACCGGTTCCACTGCGGTCGTGCTCAACAGCGTGGACGCATTGCATGGCGACCTCGGCATCGTCAACGACGGCGACGTGGTTCTGGCGTTGAGCTATTCCGGCGAGTCGGAGGAATTATTGAACCTGCTTCCCGCGCTGAAGCGATTCTCCGTCAAAATGATTTCGCTGACCGGGAACTTGAAATCGTCGCTGGCCAGGCACAGTGACGTGACGTTGAACGTCAAGGTGCCCAAGGAAGCCTGCCCGTTCAACCTGGCTCCGACCTCCAGCACCACGGCCATGCTCGTGATGGGCGACGCACTGGCGATGGCGGTGCTCCAGGCGCGCGGTTTCAAGCAGAAGGATTATGCGAAATATCATCCGAGCGGCGCGATTGGCCGCGCGATGCTGTTGCGTGTGGGTGACATCATGCGCGCCGGCGAACGCAACGCGGTCGCGGGCGAAAACCTGCCGGTCAAGGAGGCGTTGCTGGTGATGACGCACGCCAAATCCGGCAGCCTGAGCGTTGTCAACGCGCGCGGCAAACTCGTCGGCGTGTTCACCGACGGCGATTTCCGCCGTCGCATGGCCACGGATGAAAATCTGCTGGCCCGGCCGTTGAAGAAAGTGATGACGCGCAATCCGATTTGCATTTGTGAAAACGCGCTCGCCGCCGAGGCGTTGAAAATCTTCAACGAACGGAACATTGACGATTTGATCGTCGTAAACGCGAAGAAAGAGCCAGTCGGTCTGGTGGATTCACAGGATTTACCGAAGTTGAAGATCATGTAGCGTCATGAACCAGAAGCGTTCAGCTTTTTCGCTCGTCGAACTTTTGGTTGTTATTGCTATCATCGTAATTCTCGCTGCGTTTTTGTTGGCGACCGTTTCTCAAGCCAAAGGCCGGGCGCAACGGATTCAATGCGCCAACAATCTGCATCAACAAGGCGTGGCGCTGCATGTTTTTCTGTCAGACAATCATGGTTATCCGTTGATTTATGCGAACAAAAATGACGGCTATACCACCCATAGCCGAAGTTGGGTTGCCCAGTTGGAAATAACAGGCTGTGGAATTTCTCAGCCGTCAACAAACTATTTTGAAAGAGGAATTTGGCTGTGCCCTTCAGCTCAATGGACGTCTAATGTTTTGGGTTCTCCGCCTTTTTGCTATGGCTACAACTGCGGCAGCGTTGATCAAAACGGCCCCAATTATACCAATTGGCTTGGTCTTGGAGGTCGGTACAGCCAAATTTCGCACACTTTTATCCCAATCATTGAATCAGAAGTGATCGCGCCAAGTGACATGATGGCAATAGGAGACAGTTTTGATGGAACGATCATTTTGTCGCGTGTGGATGTGACCGAAAATGAGAAATACGGGAACATTCTTACCCGTCACCAAGGGAAAGCCAACGTGGTGTTTTGCGACGGCCACGTCGAATCGCCGACGCTGCAATTTCTTTTTGAAGATACCAGCGACACTGCCCTGAGCCGCTGGAATCGCGATCATCAGCCGCATCGCGTATTGCAAGCGCCTTAGATTATTCCAGTCCGCAATTTTTCCGCGCCCGTTTCAAGACCTTTTGTGCCAGCGCCCGCGCTTTGGCCGCACCTTCGGCGAGAATCTGGTGGACGTGATCCAGGTTCGCTGCGAGTTCTGCACGTTTCTTCCGCGCGTCGGCGAAATAATTCCAGTAGTGCTCGAACAATGCCTTCTTCAAATCGCCGTAGCCGAGGCCGCCGGCGCGCAGACGTTTTTCAAAATCCTTTGCCACGTCCGGCGAAGCAACGAGTTTGAGCAATTGGATGGCGAGATTCGTGTCGGCGTCGGGCTTGGGTTCCTGCGGCGTGCGGCTGTCCATGACGATGCCCATGATTTTTTTGCGGATCGCCTTTTCGTCGCCAAAAATCTCAATTGTGTTGCCATAGCTTTTGCTCATCTTCTGGCCGTCCGTGCCGGGGACGACGGCGACTTCCTCGCGGATTTGCGGTTCGGGAATCACGAACGTCTGGCCGTATTGCTCGTTGAATTTGATGGCGATGTCGCGCGTCATCTCGACGTGCTGCTTCTGGTCGCGTCCGACCGGCACGACGTTCGAGTCGTAAATCAAAATGTCCGCCGCCATGAGCACCGGATAGGCGAACAGGCCGTGGCTCGGCGCGATTCCCTTGGCCACCTTGTCCTTGTAGCTGACGGCGCGTTCTAGCAATCCCATCGGCGTGACCGTCGAAAGCAGCCACGTCAACTCGGTCACTTCCGGCACGTCGGATTGGCGGAAGAAAACGGTTTTCTTCGGGTTGAGGCCGCACGCGAGGAAATCCAGCGCCACGTCCAAGGTGTTTTTGCGCCGCTGGACGGCATCCGTCAGCGACGTCATAGAGTGGTAATCCGCGATGAAATAGAACGCCTCGCCCTTTTCCTGCAGCTCGAGGGCGGGCCGCATCATCCCGAAATAATTTCCGAGATGCAGCGCACCGGAAGGCTGGATGCCCGACAAGATTCGCATGTGATCATTTACCATGAAACCGCTGTAAAAGACGAGGTTTTTCAGTTTTAACTGGACGGGATGTTCAAATATTCGTAACGATGCACCGTTTTTTCCGTCCAATCATACAACGTTCGGATGAGCAACAAGTTTTCAGCAGGGAGCTTGAAACGCGCGACCCGTTCCGTCATCGCCGCGATGGAACAGGAAAGGGTCTGCCTGGCCTTTGTCACGGCGCTGGTCATCGGTTGCGCCGCTTATCGGATTGAACTGGCAGCCGTCATTTATTCCGGGTCGTCCCCGCTGGCCAGTCTGCACCTGGATCAGGTGCCGGTCATGGCTTTCTTGAAAACGCCGTTGAGCGATTTTCTGATCATCAGCCTGCTGGGATTTTGTTACCTGGGCGTAAAACGCTACCTGCGCTGGCGGCTGCCGTCACTGGTCAACCATTCCATCTTTTGGGCGATTGAAACCGTCCTGGCGACTGCCGGTTTGCTGGTTCTGGTCTTAATCCTGCGCATCCATTACCAGATGCTGGTCCAATTGAATTCGGGATTGACGCTGGACTTGGTCGAGATGTCGCCGCAAATAATGAATTCCGGGCGTTTTTTTGACATGCTGATTCCGCAGGACTGTTTTTTCGTCGTCGGGTGCCTCGTTGTTTTCTGGCTGGCGTTGGCGGGCACGGAGGTTTTACGGCGCATTTACCGGCCGGCGGGGCTGGGTTTGATGGCGGTGATATTTGCCGTCCAATGGTTGCCCGGCGCCGGGCCATTACCCACGGAAATCGCCCAAAACCCCATCATCTATTTTTTTGACGACTCGATGAAGGACGCATTGCACAATTTTTTCAACGTGCATGATGTCTACAACCGTCCTGACGATTGGCCAAGTGAAGCTCAAATGCGTTCAATCCGGTTCGTGGACCCGGCTTTTGTGACGACCAACCAGCCGCCCGCCGCGCCCAAACTCGCGCCCGGGTTGACGGCGGACGGCAGGCGTTGGAACGTGTTGATATTTGTCCTCGAAAGTACCGGCGCGGATTATGTCTTCGACACTTCGCTGGGGAACGAAACGCCCATGCCATTTCTCCAAAAGATGACCCGCGAAGGTTTGTATTTTGCCAATCATCATGCTTCGGCCAACGACAGTGTGCAGGCGGCCTT
>JBEKJN010000091.1:0-9590 GCA_050011235.1 Verrucomicrobiota bacterium
GGGATTTCAGTTCGGGGGCGCATAATGGCCCCACCTTACTTTAGTAGCCCATTGATTGCAAGTTAGTATGAGCTGGATTTTGTCGCCCCCCGCCTGCATCTTCTGCCCATGAAGTTGATTCTTTCGACGCATAACGTGACGCTGACCAAGGCCATTGAAGATCACATCCTGAACCGGTTGCAAAAGCTTGATCACTTCGACCAGCGCGCCATTGACGCGCGCGTCACCCTCGAGCACGACCACACGCGCGTCCTGGGAAAACAATTCGGTTGTTCCATCCGGCTGGCGGTGCGCGGTCCCGACCTCTTTGCCGAGGACGTCGAAAGCGATTTGTATGCGGCAATTGACCGCGTCACCAAAAAAATCGAACAACAAATCCGCAAGCGCCACAACAAATGGAAAGCTCGCAAACACAAGGTCGCCGTGCGCACCAAGCTCAAGCGCCAGGAGACGGCCATTTGAGGTGACCCGTGACCAGTGACGAATGACATGGTTCAACCCCGGCATTTTCCTGTCACGCGTCACCGGCCACCTGTCACTTTGCCATGATTCTCCGCGCCCGCGTTGTTCTGCCGGTTTCGCAGCCGCCGATTAAAAACGGCGCGGTGCTCATTTCCCGAAACCGCATTCGGGCTGTCGGTTCGTGGCCGGATTTGCGGCCCCGCGCAACCGGGGAAATCGTTGACCTCGGCGAAGTCATTCTGCTGCCGGGCCTCGTCAACGCGCATTGCCATTTGGATTACACCGACATGGCCGGGATGCTGCCGCCGCCGAAGACGTTCACCGATTGGATTCACCTCATGATATCGGCCAAGGCGCAGTGGGGATACGCGGAATACGCGCGGTCCTGGCTGAACGGCGCGCGAATGTTGCTGCAAACCGGAACCACCACCGTCGCCGACATCGAAGCGGTGCCCGATCTCCTGCCGGAGGTTTGGAACGCAACGCCGCTTCGCGTTTTCTCATTTCTCGAAATGACCGGCATCCGCGCCCGGCGCGAGCCGCGTGGCGTGCTTTGCGAGGCCGTTGAAAAAATTGAATCGCTCGCGCATCCGCGCTGCCGCGCCTCGCTCTCGCCGCATGCGCCCTACTCCACGCTGCCCGAATTGCTGCGTCTGAGCGCCCGGGCCGCGCGGGAAAAAAAGCTGCCCATTACCACGCACGTCGCCGAATCCGCGCAGGAATTTGAAATGTTTGTCCACGCGCGTGGTGCGTTGCACGCCTGGCTGAAGCGGAACGAACGCGACCTGACCGATTGCGGCCTTGGCTCGCCGGTGGAGCATCTGGCGCGAAACGGGGTTCTCGCCGAAAATCTCCTGGCCGTGCATGCCAATTACCTTGGACGAAAGGACTCCGCGCTGCTTGCCGGGCGGAAAGTCAGCGTCGTTCATTGTCCGCGCAGCCATTTTTATTTCAAACATCGGCCGTTTCCGCTGGGAAAATTGCTGAAGGCCAAAGTGAACGTTTGTCTCGGCACGGACAGCCTGGCCACCGTTTATAAAACACGGCGCGAAAAGGCGGAGTTGAATTTGTTTGAAGAAATGCGCGCGCTGGCCGGAGGGCATCCGGGACTTTCGCCGAAAAAAATCCTGCGAATGGCCACCGTCAATGGCGCCAAAGCCCTCGGCCTGACCGGGCGAATCGGCGAACTTTCAAAAAACGCCCTCGCCGATTTAATCGCTATTCCTTTTGACGGGCAAAGTTCTGATGCGGTCGAAGCCGCCATCAATTTCTCCGGACACGTCTGCGCTTCAATGATTGATGGCCAATGGGCAATCGCGCCGAAGCAGATTTTGATTTGTGATTGACGCGCTGTCCCGTATTTCGTCTCGCAAACCGGTGATCGTAAATCGTAAATTGCTCCGGTGAGTTCTTTCGAAGAAAATTTACACAAGCGACTTGATGCAATTCGCGCCGCCGGGCTTTACCGCGAGCTGCGCCGTGTGGATTCGCCGCAATCGCCGCACATCAAAATCGGCGGCAAAACGCTCCTCAATTTTTCGTCGAACGATTATCTCGGCCTCGCCAACGATCCGATTTTGAAAGAGGCGGCAATCAAGGCCGTCGAAAAATTCGGCGCGGGCGCGGGCGCAGCGCGGCTGGTCTGCGGTTCGCTCGCGCCGTTCCATGAATTGGAGAAAGCGCTCGCCGATTTCAAAAAAACCGAGGCCGCGCTGAGTTTTTCGTCCGGGTACGCAACGGCCATCGGCACGATTTGCGCCTTGCTCGGCAAGGACGACATTGTCGTGCTCGACAAACTGGTCCACGCCTGCATCGTTGATGCCGCGCGTCTCAGCGGTGCAAAAATTCGCGTGTTCGCCCACAACGATCTTGATGATTTGGAGAAGATTTTGCGCTGGAGTTCAATTCCGCGCTCTGCGGGATTGTCGGGCAGCACGCTGAAGCGTGAACTCCAACCACCACACACACTGGTCGTTACGGAAAGCATTTTTTCGATGAACGGCGATGCCGCACCGTTGCGAAAAATCGTCGCGCTCAAGGAAAAATACGGCGCGTGGTTGATGGTGGACGAGGCGCATGCGACCGGTGTTTGCGGCAAAAATGGACGCGGTCTGGCGGACGAACTGGTCGTAGGCCATCGCATCGAAATTCAAATGGCCACGCTCGGCAAGGCGCTCGGCGCGAGCGGCGGATTTATTTGCGGTTCACGCGCGTTGATTGATTTTCTCGTCAACCAAGCCCGCAGCTTCATTTTTTCCACCGCGCCGGTCCCCGCCGCGGCCGCCGCGGCGACCGCTGCCATTCGTTTTGTCCAATCCAACGACGGCGAAGCCCGGCGAAAAATACTTTGGGCGAGGGTCGGCGAACTTCAATCGACAATCGAAAATCGGCAATCAAAAATTCCCGGCGCCATCGTTCCCATTTTAATCGGCGACGAAAGGAAAACCGTTGAGACCGCCGCCGCGCTGCGCAAACAGGGGATCTTCATTCCCGCGATTCGCTATCCGACCGTTGCCCGCGGCAAAGCACGCTTACGCGTAACACTCACGGCGGCTCATACAACCGAAGAAGTCAACCAGCTCGCCGCTGCTCTGAAGGAACTCGTAACCCGCAAATCATAAATCCAAAATCGAATGCCCCGTCTCGCCGAACTTGATCACCGACACGTCTGGCATCCGTTCACACAGATGCGCGACTGGCTGCGGCGCGAGCCGCTGGTCATCGTTTCCGGCAAAGGCGTGGTGCTGCGTGACGTAAACGGCTGCGAATATCTCGACGCCAATTCATCCCTCTGGACCAATCTTCACGGCCACAACCATCCCAAAATCAACGCGGCGATTCAGCGGCAACTCAAGAAAATCGCGCACAGTTCCGCCCTCGGCCTGGCCAACGAACCGGCGTCGTTATTGGCCAAACAACTGGTAGATGCCGCCAGTGAAATTTGCGATTTGCGATTTGCGATTTACGATTCGACGGGCAAATCGGCGCGTAAATCCGAAATCGTAAATCGTAAATTGGAAAAGGTTTTCTTTTCCGACGACGGTTCGACGGCGCTCGAAGTCGCGCTCAAGCTCGCGTATGAATTCGCGCGCCGCTCCGGTCGAAGCAAAAGACCGAAATTTCTTTCGCTTGAGGGCGCATATCACGGCGACACCATGGGCGCGGTCGCGCTGGGTCACATCGACCTGTTTCACCAAAGTTATTCCGGCCTGCTCTTCAAAACGGACAGGGTCATGTCGCCGTATTGCTATCGCTGTCCGTTCAACCGCGCGAAACCTGAACGCGCCGACGCCCGCGAATATCGCAAATGCAACTGGGAGTGTGTCGAAAAAGTTGAACAGAAATTTTCCGCGCAGAAGAAAAAAGGGAATCCATACGCGGCGTTTGTGTTCGAACCGTTGATTCAAGGCGCGGCGGGCATGATTCCGCAACCGGCGGGCTGGTTGAAACGCGTCACGCATATCGCGCGCCGCCACGGTGCGCTGCTGATTGCCGACGAGGTGATGACGGGATTCGGCAGGGTAGGACAGGCATCTTGCCTGTCTCCATCTTCAGGAAAAGCCAGAGACAGGCTGGAAGCCTGTCCTACGTTATTTGCCTGTCATCACGAAGGCGTTCAGCCGGATTTTCTTTGCCTGGCCAAGGGGATGACCGGCGGTTATCTGCCAATGGCGGCGACACTCACGACGCAAAAGGTTTTTGACGCCTTCCTCGGCGAATACGGCGAGTTCAAGACCTTTTTCCACGGCCACAGCTACACGGCCAATCAACTCGGCGCGGCAGCCTCACTCGCCAGTCTGGATATTTTGCATGGCGCCGAATCCGTCCGTGCGCGGATGCGATTGCAAAAGAATCTCCACGACGAATTGCAGAATCTTTGGTCGCTGCCGAACGTCGGTGACATCCGGCAGGTTGGTCTGATTGCCGGCGTCGAGCTGGTGAAAAACTGGCGGACGCGCCGGCCATTCGATTTGCGCGAACGCGCGGGCATCCGTGTCTGTGAAGCGATGGCCAAGCGCGGAGTGCTCACGCGGCCCGTCGGGAACGTGATTGTCCTGATGCCGCCGTATTGCACGACGCCGGCGCAGTTGAAACAAATGGTCGCCGTTCTGCGCGAGGGTATTGCGGCGACGCTGGGAAATTGAACGCGATTATTTTTTCACCGTGCCGAGTGGCAGCACGATTTTTCCGGACACTTCATTGAGCACCTGGGCGAGTCCCGCGTAGATTGCGGAGAAACCGCAAACGATGCCTTCGTATCCAGTCAAATGTTTGAAGCCGGGGCTTGCGCCGGTGTAATCGCCGATGGCGAGCAGAAAGAAAAGGATGGTCAGCGAACCGAAAACAAACTGCAAAGCGCGATTGAGCCGGAACGTGCCGAGGAACATGACCGCGGTGAACAATCCCCAGATGGCGAGATAGGCGGACATCGCGGTTTCGTCGGAAGGCGCACCCAGTCCAAGTTTCGTCAGGACAATCAGAGTCACCAGCGAAAGCCAGAAGAAGCCGTAGGAAATGAACGCGGTGGCGGCAAAGGTGTTGCCTTTTTTCCATTCCATGATGCCGGCGATGACTTGCGCCGCACCGCCGTAGCAAATTCCCATTGCCAAGACCATGCTGTTGAGTTCGTAAAAACCGGCATTGTGCAGGTTGAGCAGCACGGTGGTCGTCCCGAAGCCGAGCAACCCCAACGGAGCCGGATTGGCGGTGGTGTCTTTAATCTGGGTGATGTTTGGTTCAGTCATGATTGGTCCTGGTTGGTCGTTTTTTTCAGGGTCGGATAAGACGATCACATTTCCAGCCGGGCATGGTCAAGCCGCGTCAACGGGTTCCCAATAACCCAAAAATGCCGGGATGACGACAAGAATTGTCCGATGGAAATGTCCGAAAGAAATTTGATTACGGGGAGTTTTTTTTATGATGGAGCCCCTTTGAACCGGCGCATCGAAAAAGAGCCGTCCGTATTGCAGACCGCAGGCGCGAAAAAACCGCGCGACATGCGTCTGGATGCCTTGCGCGGTTTGTTCCTGATTATCATGGCGGGGGTGCATGTGCCGACACCGTTATCGCACTTTTTTCAGGACCCCTTGGGCTGCAACGGCGCGGCGGAGGGTTTTATCTTTCTGAGTGCCTGTCTGGCAGGGTGGATTTACGGAAAAGCTTACCGGCAGACGGATTGGACGGCGATGTCGCGCCGCATCTGGAAGCGCACCGGGCTGATTTACCTGGTTCATCTGGTGGTGCTGGTGCCGATGGTGTTGATCGTGTGGACGCTGGCAGCTTCACTCCCGCCGCTGGCCGTCCACTTCAGCGATTTTCTCGCTCATCCATTGGGCAGCCTGGCGCTCATGCCGTTGCTGCTGCACCAGCCGCCGCTCTTCGACATCCTGCCGCTTTATGTTATTTTCCTCGGCGCAACACCGTGGCTGCTGGCGTTCGCGCGCCGGCGGGGCTGGACAATTTTATTGGCGGTCTCGGCGCTGGGCTGGCTGGCGGCGCAATTCAAATTGGATGCCCGCCTCATCGGCGATCCAACCCGGCTGCTGCCTTTGCGATGGGGCGCTTTTGATCTCCTTGCCTGGCAGTTTCTCTGGGTCTGCGGCGTGGCGATTGGGGAGACCTCGCTTCGCCGGCAAATCGTAAAGCCTCAATTTCGTTTCGCCTTCGCTGTAGTGGCTTCGGTGATCGTACTGCTCGCCCTGCTTTTTCGGCGGGGACTTTGGCCGCAAGCGTGGTTGAATCCCGACATCTTCCTCTGGATGGACAAATGGACACTGGGCCCGCTACGTGTGTTGAACTTTGCCGCGTGGGTCGTCCTGCTCCTGTCTTGGAATCCGCACCCGTCCAAATGGTTTCTCGCGCCCACCGCCTTGCTGGGGAGACATTCTTTGGCCGTGTTTGCCTTTCACCTGCCCCTCGTCATCACTGCAGCCACCACCATGCAAATGTTCACACTCTCAAACACCGTCCAAACCACCATCGGCTTGCTGGTGATTGCCGCACTTTTCCCCTGGGCGGCGTGGTTCGAGCGCAACAAACGCCGCCTGCATGCCGCGACGGCGGCCGGCGCGGCAGATGTCAAATCTTCGTCTCCGTTAACTCCAGAAAACGCGTGAACTGTTCTGCCGTAACGGGCATCACCGACAAGCGCGATTGCTTCACCAGCTTCATCTCCTGAAGCCGTTTGTCCGCCTTGATGACCGCCAGCGTCACCGGTTTCGCCAGTGTTTTGACCGGCGCAAGATCAACGGCTGACCAGTCGCCCTCCTCCGCCGTTGGATCGGGATAAGATTCCCGGGTGACGCGCGCAAGGCCGACAACGGATTTTTCCTCGCCGCTGTGGTAAAAGAAAACGTGGTCGCCAGCCTTCATGGCGCGGAGGTTGTTTCGCGCCGCAAAATTTCGCACCCCCGTCCACGCCGTTTTGCCGTCCTTCAATAAGTCGGACCACGAATAAGCCTCCGGTTCGGATTTCACCAACCAAAAATTCATGACGGAAAATTAACCACAGATCGACACGGATGAACACGGATAAAATTCGTAGGAGCCGAGGTAACGAGGCTCAAATATTCGAAACGCCAGAGACTTTCATTGGAAAATTAGAGACTCCTTACGTCGTCTCCTACATCGAATAGATTTACCATTGATGGTTTTCAATTTACGATTGCGCCATGAGTTTGGCCGACAACTTTGATGCAATTCAACAACGGATTCATGCGGCGTGCGCGCGGGCGCGTCGCGAACCATCGTCCGTGCAACTGCTCGCCGTCACCAAAGGCCATTCGCCGGAAGCCGTGGCGGCGGCGGCGCAACTTGGACTGAATCTGTTCGGCGAGAACAAGGTGCAGGAGGCCAGGGCGAAAATTCCGCTCTGCCCCGGCAAGTTGCGCTGGCATTTCATCGGCCATTTGCAATCGAACAAATGCCGCGACGCGGTGGAGCTGTTTGAAATGATTCAAAGCGTGGACAGCCTGCCGCTCGCACAGGAAATCGCCAAACGCGCGGAGCAGGCGGCGAAGACGATGCCGATTTTGCTGGAAGTCAATGTCGCCGGCGAAGCGAGCAAGTCTGGCTACGCGCCGGAAAAGCTGCTGGCCGAATTGGCAGCCATCAACGCATTGCGGAAGATTGAAATCCACGGGTTGATGGCCGTGCCGCCGTGGTCATCGGAACCGGAGAAATCGCGCCCGCATTTTCAGCGGCTGCGCGAAATAAAGGAGCGTTGCGAACAAATCCTCGGCGTTCCCCTCCCCCATTTGAGCATGGGGATGAGCGGCGATTTCGAGGTGGCGATTGAGGAAGGCGCGACGCTGATTCGGATTGGAACGGCGTTGTTCGGCCCGCGAACCAGGGCGAAAGCGGGCGCAACGGCCGATTGAATTTTGCTGCATTGCGCGCCGGATGAATTATGTTGAAGCCATGTCAATTGAAACGTTCAAGCGCGAAATCGTTGCCGCCGTCAGGGCTTACGAGCGATACATCGTGTGCCTGGACAAGACGCCGGAGGACTTTGAAACGTCGCTGGTCTCACTGATGGACAAGGCCATCAAAGCTTACGAAAACCGCGGCGCGGGCTTGCGCCATGGCATCGCGCTGGACAAACGGGTCACAATTATTTTAAGCGATAGCGGCGAATCGCGGCCGCTGTGCGGGATTTATTTCAATCTCCATTCGCCCTACCAAAAAAACGCGCTGCCCAAGACGGTCAAGTCCCTGAAAGTTGAGTGACACGAAGGGTATTTGCAATTCTTGTCAGTTGTTACCCGTCACTTTCTTCATTCTGATCGCACTTCATCGCCGATCAGGGCGTCGCCGTTGACGAGGTCGGCCACGACGTTGTTGTCACGTTGCGGCCCGGTGACTTTGACTTCGGCGACTTTCAAACCGTCCCGATAAAGGAACAGCGTTTGATCCAGCTTCGGCATCTGGCCGACAGGAAAACTCAATACGACGAACCGGCCGGCGGCATTGTAGGAAGCGACCCTGGCCGTGAGTGAATTGTCGGGCGTGACGACGGTCTGCGATGTGCGCGCGGCGGGTGCGGGGGTCTTCTTCGCTTTGTCGGAAACGCAACCGGCAGCCAGCAGTCCGGCGAGCAACAACGTCAACGGCATGAGCGTCTTCATGGCAACAGTAAAGCGTGCGGCGGCGCGCAGGTCAATGCACGATTCAGCAATGCAAATTGGCGGTGGTAGGGATGCCGCGCTGCGGCGTCCCCGCCCGCATGCAGCGGGCGGAATCGCCTTTTTTTTGTTGCTTCCATTTGGGCCGCTGTACGCGGCGCGGTCATCGCAGCGCGATGACCCTACCTCCAATCTAATTGAGCCCCACCAGGCGCTCCGTGTTAAATTTGTTTGACGGATGGAATGCGTGACCTAATTTGCCCACATGAACCACTCGCCCGGCTTTCTAAATTTGGTCAACGACGCCAAAACGCGAATTAAGGAAATCGGCGTGGCCGAGGCGCGGGCGCGGTTGACTGCCAATCCCAAGGTTGTCTTGCTGGACGTGCGTGAAGACCACGAATGGCAGGCCGGACATGCCGTCGAGGCCGCGCATCTCGGCAAGGGAATTTTGGAACGCGATTTGGAAAAAATGTTTCCCGATCCAAAGACGGAAATCATCATGTATTGCGGCGGTGGATTCCGGTCGGCGCTCACCTGCGATGCGGCGCAAAAAATGGGCTACCGCAACGTCCATTCGCTCATCGGCGGCTACAAAGGGATGGTGGCCGCAGGCTGGCCGATGAAAAGTGGCGAGTAATCGCATCGGGTTTTAAGAAATGATGGCCAGAGGCTGTCATTCGTCACCGTTTACTTGCTTTGCGTCCTTAAATGAGACTTCGATGAACGCAAATTCATTGGGTGAGTAGTGAAAAAAACCTTTGGACTTCCTAAGCACCACAAATCCGACATCCTTTTTGATAGCCTTCGTGACTCCATCTATATCTATGATACCCTTTGGAAGCTTGAAGTAATTCGTAGGCTGCGTTTTTTCGTCGGTATGGTAATAAACTCTTGTGGGATTTCGCGTTTCCCAGTAAAAGATGTTTGTTCCAATCCTTCCAAGGAATAATTGGTTCGTCGTTAAACCATACCGAGACCGCGCCAGTGCGTAAACGTCATCAG
>JBEKJN010000092.1:0-9580 GCA_050011235.1 Verrucomicrobiota bacterium
TTGCAATCGCTGGTAAATCGGATTGCAGTTCACGCCACGTCAGTCCAAAAGCGCTGCGAAAATTTCCAGCTTTTTGTGGAAGCCAGCTAAAGAAGAACGGCAGTTGTCGGCCCGCCTTGAACTGCGGTCTGTCAAATGGCTGAACCAAGCACCGAGCCAGGTGGAAGCAGCGTCAGTTGACGAGAGCGAGGAGAAAAACGCTGAAACGCTGAACAAAACAAACGCCGTTCGACCGAAACAACGGATGGCAGTAAGCGTATAAATCCCAAATTGAACACCCCCTGTCTGCGGCTCCGTAAATTTCACTGACCGCTTTTCAAATCACAACAAACTTGTATGAACTTTTCAGCTCTGCTATTGAAAATTGCTGTTGCTTCTGAAAGCATACCCCGGTGGGCCTGTAGCTCAATTGGTTAGAGCAGAGCACTCATAATGCTTTGGTTCTCGGTTCGAGTCCGAGCAGGCCCACCAATCCAATCATAATTTCGGTTCCCTGTGCCTTCATCCATCGCTCAATTTGGAAAATGACAGATTGTGTGGCAGGCATACCAACGAAGTCGTAATGGGTTGTAGGCTGTTGACTCGTGAAACTTGAGTTTATGAATACGACAACCATTCCCGAATGTCAGACCCTTGACGTGAAAAGCAGCGCAACTGAATTGGGTGTTTGCGCAGAAACGGTGCGGCGACTGGTTCGTCGCCAGGTGCTGCGGAAATTGCCGGGGCTGCGGCGCATCATCATTCCGAGAATCGAAATCCAACGGTATTTGAATGAGCGCTAACAACAACAACGTCAGCAAAACCGTCACGCATGAATCACCAAAATTGCCCGGCCGAGAACCTGAAAATTGGCCAAGAATTGGCCAAGCAAAAATTTTATACTTTGTAAGAGGCTTGTTTTAAGAATGTTAAATGTCTGCAACCAAGCGATTATGAGTCGCCTGCTCTGGCCGCTGAGCTACGGGCCCGAAGTGAAGCCATTTTGCGCCGGCCCGGGCGCGCGACAAGTTTATTCCACGGGGTTCGGCTTTTCGATTTCCAGAAAGCCGTGTAACTGGCGGATGCGCGTGGGATGGCGCATCTTGCGGAGCGCCTTGGCCTCAATCTGCCGGATGCGTTCGCGGGTGACTTGGAATTGCTGGCCGACTTCTTCGAGCGTGCGCGCGTAGCCGTCGCCGAGGCCAAAACGCAATTCCAAAACTTTCCGCTCCCGTTCGGTCAGACTGTACAGCACGTCGCCCAGCTTGCCCTTGAGCAAACTGAAACTCGTCATGTCAAGCGGGCTCTCGGCGCCCTTGTCCTCGATGAAGTCGCCGAAATCCGCGTCTTCGCCGTCGCCGACGGACGATTGGAGCGAGATTGGCTGTTGCGCCATTTTCAGGACGGCGCGCACGCGATCCACCGGCATCTGCAGGTCGTCGGCAATTTCGTCCGGCGTTGGCTCGCGCCCGAAATCCTGCAGCAGGCGTTTCTGCGAGCGCATCAGTTTGTTGATGATTTCGATCATGTGCACCGGGATGCGGATGGTGCGGGCCTGGTCGGCGATGCTGCGGGTGATGGCCTGCCGGATCCACCAGGTCGCGTAGGTGGAAAATTTGTAGCCGCGGCGATACTCGAATTTTTCCACGGCCTTCATCAAACCCATGTTGCCTTCCTGAATCAGGTCGAGGAACGACAGGCCGCGGTTGGTGTATTTTTTGGCGATGGAAATGACGAGGCGGAGGTTGGCCTCGACCATTTCGGTTTTGGCCTGGAGCGCCTGGGTGGCAGATTCGCGCAGGCGGCTGAAGAGCTTGAGGAAATTTTCATGCGGCATCCGGACGAATTCCTCCAGCGCCTTGATTTTTTGCCGCTCGGCTTCCACCAGATGCTGCTGCGCGCTGGATTCGCGCTGATTGACGGCATCGGCCAGCGCACTCAGGCTGTATCGCAATTTGTCGTGGATGTTTTCGGCCACGAGCGCCATTTCCTCGATGATCTTTTGCTTGAAACAAAGCTTCGGGAACAGGGCCTGAAGTTTTTGATCGGCCCGCTTGAACACCGCCAGTGCGCGGCGGCGCCTGGCTTGGGAATGCGCCTCCCGCCAGGCATTGTATTTGGAATCCACCTCCTGATCCATTTCATGGACGCGCGCAATGAGCCGCCGCAGGGTGCGCAGGTGGGCGTCCCGGCTGTCGACTTTTTTGTCGAGCACGACGCGGTCGAACCGTTCGCGCGGCGGGTCGGCCAGCAATTTTTCCGCCAGCGCGATGTGTTCCTTGCCGGCAAAGCCGACGCTGTAAATGATTTTGCGGACTTCGTTCTCGGCGGCTTCAATGCGTTTGGAAATTTCCACCTCCTGCTCGCGCGTCAGCAGGGCCACCTGTCCCATTTGTTTGAGATACATCCGCACCGGGT
Source organism: Verrucomicrobiota bacterium (assembly GCA_050011235.1). Lineage (GTDB taxonomy): Bacteria > Verrucomicrobiota > Verrucomicrobiia > Limisphaerales > UBA11358 > UBA11358. The sequence continues at coordinate 2,398 of JBEKJN010000092.1, forward strand.
CGTCGAGAATATCGAGCCGGTCGGTGTCGTCCTCGTCGGCTTCGGGGGTTTTGACGCGGTCCACCTCCGCCTGGTCCATGATGTCGATTTCCAACGCGCGGAACTGCGCAAAAAGTTCGTCCAGTTTCTCCGGCGTGGCGCAATTTTCCGGCAGAGCATCGTTGATGTCGTTATAGGTCAGATGTCCCTGTTCCCGCGCGAGGCGGACCAACTCCTTGATTATTCCGGCCAGCTCCGTGTCCGGGTGATTTTGCGGCGAAACGTTGAGCAAGCGGGCGGCTTCCGTGTGAAACTTCGCGGTGGTGGCGACACGCCATCTTCCTTTTTTCAAGGACAAATCCACCTTGGGTTTGCAAACCTTCGATTTTGACATACAACACTTAATACACCCCGCCCGCTAACCGAAAGCGGTAGGCTAATATCAATTGTCATTTCAATTTCGTCAAGTGGGGAAACACCGTTTTCGGAAAGTCGCGCTCGCAAAACCGTTTATATGTCATACACGATGTAAATTTGCCGTTTCTTGAGATGTTCCAGAATCATCTCCATGGTGCGGTCAATCGCGCCGAGGTTTTCACGAACGACCTTGAGCGCATTGCGACCCAATTCTACGCGGCGCTTTTCGTCGGCGAGCAGTTCGGCAATGGCGTTCTCCAACGTTTCCGGATCCGGCACCTGAATCGCCGCGTTTTGCGCCACAAAATTCCGCGCGATGCCGGCAAAATTTTGCATGTTCGGCCCAAAAATCATCGCCTTGCCGAGCGCGCCCGGCTCAATCGGGTTCTGTCCGCCCATGGCAGCCAGGCTTTTGCCGACGAACACCACCGTTGCCGGCCGGTAAAAAAGCCGCAGTTCGCCGGTCGTATTGACGAGCAGGCAATCCAACTCGCCTTCGCGAAATTGCGTGGTCGCGGCGATCTCATTGCGATAAACAAACTTCACGCCGCACTCGCGCAATTGCCGCCCGACGTCACGGCAGCGCTCGAAATGCCGCGGCACCAGAATCAGAAACAGTTTCGGGAACCGCGCCCGCAGCCGCCCCGCGACTCCCGCCAAAATCATTTCCTCACCGTCGTGCGTGCTGCCGCCAATCAAAACCGGGGCGTCCGGCGCCACGCCGAGTTGCCGCAGCAGGGCGGGCGCGTCCAGCTTGCGGGGCTCATCCAGTTTTGCCGCGTCAAATTTCAGGTTGCCCACGATGTGAATCGCCTCCGGGCGGCAACCGACCTCGCGCAACCGCACGGCGTCCTCTTCGTTTTGCGCGCCGACGCCGGCGAACGAGGCAAAAAGCGGCCGGAACAAGAATCCAAAGCGTTTGTAGCCGCGGAACGAGCGGTCGGACAAGCGTGCGTTGGCCAGAAACATGGGGATGCCGAGCGCCTGCGCGCGCCAGATGAAGTTCGGCCAGATTTCGGCCTCCACGAGGATGATGGCTTGCGGCTTGATGGTCGCCAGCGCGCGGACAACGCAACTGCGCCGGTCAATGGGATAGTAAATTTTGCTGATGTGCATGGGCAGATGGCGGCGCAACTCGGCCATGCCGGTGGTCGTGGTGGTGGACACGACGATTTTAACGTTGGGCAGGCGCGGTTCGAGCGCCCGGATGAGTTGCGTGCAGAGATTGACTTCACCGACGCTGACGGCGTGAATCCAGATGACGTGGCGGTTCGTCAGTGCCTGCATGAGGTTCGCGTTGAAGCGGCCGAAACGCTGGAAAAAGCCGGGAAGCCAGTTGCCGCGCCGCCACATTCGCGCGAAGTAATACGGCGACGACAGCACGAAAAAAATCGTGAACAGAATGTTGTAAAGAGTGCGCACTCCGATGTCCCTAACCAACAACGGCCTATTTTCCCACAAAGCAACGTCTCACGCAAAAAAATGTTTCAGGATTGTAATTTTTTCAGCCGCGAAAGAAAAGCAGCCAAACCACCAGCAACGCCGGCAGCAAAAATGGCAGCGTGAATTTGTAGATGAATTCCAGAAACGTCGGCACGCGGATTTTCTGCTGGTCGGCGATGGCCTTGACCATGAAATTCGGGCCGTTGCCGATGTAAGTGGCCGCGCCAAAGAACACCGCGCCAACACTGATGGCGAGCAGGCTCGCCGGGTTTTGATGCAGCAACTCCGGGATTTCCTTCGCGCCGGTCACGCCGAAAAGCGCATTCAAAAAACCGAGATACGTCGGCGCGTTGTCGAGCGCGCTGGACAAAATGCCCGTGCCCCAGAAAAAAATCCCGGGCGAGGGCCGGTCGCCGAGCAACGAATGGGCGTTGAGATTGAGCCAGTCGAGCGCGGGCATCATCGTGGCAAAAATACCGGCGAACAGGACGGCGACCTCCCGGACCGGATGAAAATTAAAATCGTTCGCCGCGTGAACGGATTTGGGGGTGGTGAAATATGAGCCGAGCGCGGCGGCGAGCATCAATGCCTCGCGGAGAAAAATCGGGCGGTTCACAAAAACCGCGCCGAGAATGACCGCGAGAAAAAACAGATTCGGCAGGCCGTCGAAATGCCACGTTTCATGCGCGGTTTCCGGTTCGCGCCCGCCGCGCGATGTGCGAAGGAAATTGATGCGGTCCACGGCATAAAAAATCGCCAGCAGGATGCCAACACCGGCCGCCCACATCGGCCAGCAATTTTTTGCGATCCACCAAAACGGCACCCCCTGCAAATAACCAAGAAACAGCGGCGGGTCGCCAATGGGCGTAAGGCAACCGCCGGCGTTGGCGACGATGAAAATAAAAAAGACGATGTGGTGCGCCGTGACGCGGTATCGGTTCATCCGAATCCACGGACGTATCAGCAGCATGGCCGCGCCGGTTGTGCCCAAAACATTGGCGACGATTGCGCCGACGAACAAAAAAATGACGTTGGCCAGCGGCGTGGCCTCGCCTTTGACGCGGATGTGGATGCCGCCGGAAACGACGAAGAGCGAGCCGATGAGCGCGATGAAGCTGGCGTAATCGTGCCCCGTGTGCAGCGCGCGCGGCGCGTCCCGCAAAACGAACAGGTAATAACCGAGCGTGACCGCGCCGAGGCCGAGGGCGACCTGGGCGTAGTGGCGCAGCCACCATTGGGGCGCGCGCAGCGGCGCGAACGCCATCGCGCCGAGCAGGAGCGCGAACGGCAGAATCATCCAGGGATTGGGCGCGGCCATTTGCGTGCAAGGTTGCGCGGGTGGGGGAAACCGGGTCAAACAGAAACGCCCAAGATTTGAGTTGAATTCGGGCGGGTGGTTCGTGAGAATGCGCGCCGCCTGTGGAGTTTCAGGTGAATCACAAAATAATCAGCCATTGAATTTACGTTTATGAAAAAGTCCATTTTGAAGATTGCCGGTGTGGCCGCGTTGCTGGCGTTGGCGCAAACTCTGGTGGCGAGCGAGGACGAACCGCGCCAGCCATTTGCGCAATTGGCCGATTTGCCGGTGCCGGGGCAATTGATCTTCGGCACGCTTTACGAGCAGTCCGAAGCCTACCATGTTTGGGAAATGGGCAACGTCCGGATGCCCGCCAATTACCGGGACGGTGGCGAAAATTACGGCATTGACGTCCGTCAGGGGTATTTCACGTTTGATTATGGCATCACCAAAAATTGGGCGGCGGACTTGAACATTGGCGCCACCACAGTGGGCTGGCGTCCGTTTGACAGCGGCAACATCCAAAAAACTACCGGCCTCATGGACACGACCCTCGGTGTCCGTTACCAGATTTTCAACGAAACCAACAATGACACCGGCTGTCCGTGGCTGCCCACATTGACTTTCCGCGCGGGGGCCATTGTGCCGGGTGTCTATGACCGCCACCTCGCGTTTGCTCCCGGCAATCATGGCGTGGCGATTGAACCCTCCATCCTGCTTCGCAAACACATCGGCTGGCCGGGCTTCGGCGTGTGGGGCGATTTGCTCTATCGCTGGGAGCACACCATTGGTGCCGACCAATACATCGCGGCGGTGGGCTTCTTCCAGCAAATCAAGGGTTGGGAACTGGATGCGGGCTACCGGCATTTGCAGACGCTTTCGGGCGAGGACATCGTTTTGGGTCCGGAAACCAGCCCCGGTTCTTCAACTTACACCAGCATTTTTTACGCGACCGACGTGCGGGAAATCAGCGACTCAGTTGATGCCGGCTTCAGCTACACCACTTCCAAGCGGCACTGGCGGTACGGATTTCACGCGCGCAAAACCTTCGACGGCAGCAACACGGACTCGGCGCTCTGGCTGGGGGCTTCCCTCGATATTCCGCTGGATTTGTTCACGTCGAAAAAATGACCCGAGCCATCGCGTCCGGCAAATCCGCTTGTCTCCCGGCGGCTGATTTGTTCAATTGCCGCGCATGACGCCGCCCACCGTCGCGCCACCCGCGCCATCCAGACTTTTTCAGTGGCCTTGGATGTGGTGGTTCATGGTGGCGGCGCTTGTCATCGTCGCCGCCGTCCGGTTGCGGCTTCTGAACCTTCCGCTCGAGCGCGACGAGGGCGAATACGCCTACGCCGGACAGCTTATCCGGCAAGGCATCCCGCCCTACCAACTCGCCTACAACATGAAATTTCCCGGCACGTATGCCGCCTATGCGGTCATCATGGCGCTGTTCGGCCAGACGCCCGCCGGCATCCATTTCGGCGTGCTGTGCCTGACCACGCTGACGGCGCTGATGCTTTTCTGGCTTGGCAAAAAAATGCTCGACCCCACGGCGGGAATCGTCGCTGCCAGCGCCTATGCGGTGCTGGCGGCCAGCCCTTCGATGCTCGGCTTGGCCGGGCACGCCACGCATTTCTGCGCGTTTTTTGCCACGGCCGGTTTGTGTGCGATGTGGCAGGCGCGGCAAAAGCGAAACTGGCTTGTCATCCTGGCTGCCGGACTCCTTTTCGGCACGGCGGTTTTGATGAAACAGCAAGCCGCGTTGATTGCGCTGTGGGCATCGCTGGCATGGACGGTCTGGTGCTTTCGCCAAACTGAAATTCCATCCGGCAAACGGCTGGCGGCACTGGCGGTTTTTGGCATTGGAATCGTTCTGCCATTTGCCTTGTGTTGCTTGATTTTGTGGCACGCGGGCGTATTCAGAACATTCTGGTTTTGGACGGTTGACTATGCGTGGCAATACGCCTCGGTCGTGCCGCTGAGCTACGCACCCCAATTATTCTGGAAAGGTTTTCTCTGGGTGACGGCGCCGGGATTTTTGCTGTGGCTGATGGCCGGCGCGGGATTAATCCTGCTTTGGCTCGACGAACGGCCGACACCGTCGCGCGGGTGGCTCCTGGGATTCTGCTTCGCGTCCGCGCTGGCGGTTTGCCCCGATTTTTATTTTCGGAAACATTATTTTTTGATCGCGCTGCCCGCGGTGGCGTTGCTGGGCGGTGTCGCCGTGAGTGCGACGAGCCACTGGTGGGCGCAAAGGAACAGGATCTCCCGGTTAAACGGCTGGCCGGTCTGGATTTGCGTCGCGGCGGTTGCGGTTACGATTGCGGCCAACCGCGGAATTTGGTTCCGGCTGACGCCGGTGCAAGCCACCTGTGCGATTTACGGTCCCGACCCGTTTCCCGAAGCGGAGGTCGTCGCCGCATACATTCGGGAAAAATCGCCGCCGGCCGCGCGCCTGGTCGTGCTGGGTTCGGAGCCGGAAATATATTTTCTGGCCCGCCGTCATTCGGCCACAGGTTACATTTACACCTATGGTTTGATGGAACCGCAGCCGTTTGCCCGGCGGATGCAGGACGAAATGATCGGCGAAATCGAAACCAGCGCGCCGGAGTTTGTCGTCTTTGCTGATAATCCGTTGTTATCGTGGGCACGCCGGCCGGATTCCGACCTGAAAATCTTTGAGTGGTGGAATTCCTACCAGACCAACTACACGCTGGTTGGAGTGGCCGACGTCATTTCCACCACGGAGACGAAATTTGCCTGGGGCGCGGAGGAAGCAGCGCGCTATGGAAAAATCCGCGGCCTCGGCCTGGAAATATTTCATCGCAAATGATCCCATGACCGCGCCGCCCGAAAAAAACATTTTCCGCCAGACCGCCTGGCTCGCGGCGATTTTGATGACCATCGCCGCCATCTGGCTGCATTTCTATTTTCTTTTTCATGCCGGTGGCTTGTGGCGCGATGAGGTGCAAGTCGTCAATCTCGCCGGGCGTCATTCCTTGAGCGACATGGCCAAGGATTCATTTCCCGCGCTGATGCCGCTGCTGATTTGCGGCTGGTCGGCCCTCGGCCTCGGGCAGAGCGATTTGGGCCTGCGGCTTTTGGGCATGTTGATCGGAATCGGGATCCCGGCCGCGCTCTGGGCCGCAGCGTGGACGGCGCAGCGGCCACCACTCCTCAGCCTCGCGCTCGTGGGTCTGAACAGCCTGGTGATTTTTTACAGCGACTCGTTGCGCGGCTATGGGTTGGGATGTGTGTTCCTATTGCTGGCGGCGGGGGCCGCGGGGGCATTTCTGAAAAAACCGACCTGGGCGCGCGCCGGAATCCTGGCGGCGGCGGCGATTTTGAGCGTGCAGGCGCTTTACCAGAATGCCGTGCTCCTGGCCGCCGTTTGCTTTGGCGCGTGGGTGGTTTGCTGGCGGCGAAAAAATTTTCGCGCCGCCGTGAAAATTTTTCTGGCGGGACTGGCCGCCGCCGCATCGTTGTTGCCGTATTGGAGTTACCTTTCCACGCTGCCGAAAACCAGCCTATCGCTGCGCATGGGTTTTTATCCGGCCGTCGCCTTTGGCAACTTCGAATCCGTTGTTTCCTTCCCGCTGCCGCAATACCTTTACATCTGGGAATTTCTTGTGCTCGCCGTTGTCGGGTTCGGCATCGCGGCGACGTGGCGCGCGAACTCTGCAAAATCCGCCGTGCTGGCCGATGGAGCTTTACCGGACGATTTGCCATTGTTTGCCGCTGCAACCTTGCTGGCGGCCCTTGCCGGTTTCACCGGTTTTTTGTGGTATGCGGCGCTGCCGACGCAACCGTGGTATTTCCTGCCGCTCGTGGCTTTGCTGGCCGTGTGCTTCGATTTCGGCGTGCCGGTGGTGTCCTTGCCCCGGCATTTGCGCGCGGCACTCTTCGGTTTGATTGCGGCGACCGCGCTCATCGCCGCACCGTTCGCACAACGGGATTTGAACTGGCACTTTACCAACGTTGACCGGCTGGCTCGGCAATTGGCGGGTGAAGCTGCGCCGCAGGATTTCGTCATCGTCACACCGTGGT
>JBEKJN010000093.1:0-14377 GCA_050011235.1 Verrucomicrobiota bacterium
GCTAAATTCCTTTTTCATTCACCCATTTCGTGGTTAAATGTTTCCCGCGATGATTCAGTACCTCGATTTGCTGCGGCACGTCCTCGAACACGGCAGGTTCAAGGCCGACCGCACCGGCACCGGCACGTATTCCGTGTTCGGCGCGCAAATCCGGTGCCCGTTGCGTGAATCGTTTCCGCTGCTCACCACGAAAAAAGTCCACACCAAGTCCATCATCCACGAACTGCTTTGGTTTTTGCGCGGCGATACGAACGTCAAATGGCTCCACGACCATGGCGTGACGATCTGGGACGAATGGGCGGACAAGGACGGCAATCTGGGCCGCATTTATGGCGCGCAATGGACGGACTGGCGCACCGCCGACGGCCGTTCCATCAACCAGATTGACGGCGTCATCGCGCAAATCAAAAAAAATCCCGACAGCCGGCGGCACATTGTCACCGCGTGGAACCCCGGTGAACTCGAACAGATGGCGTTGGCGCCATGCCACGCGCTGTTTCAGTTCTATGTGCTCGACGGCGAATTGAGCTGCCAGCTTTACCAGCGCAGCGCGGATATTTTTCTCGGCGTGCCGTTCAACCTCGCCAGCTACGCGCTGCTTACATTGATGGTCGCGCAGGTTTGCGGTCTGAAACCCGGCGAATTCGTCCACACGTTCGGCGATGTGCATCTTTACGCGAACCACGTCGAACAGGCGAAGCTGCAATTCTCACGCGAGCCACGTCCGCTGCCGCGGATGAAGTTGAATCCGGCGGTGAAAACAATTGACGACTTCAAATTCGAGGATTTTGAACTGGTTGGCTATGACCCGCATCCGGGCATCAAGGCGCCGATTGCGGTTTAAGAGAATTCCAACGCAAAGGCGCAAAGACGCAGAGTAAAGAATCTTTGCGACCTTGCGGCTTTGCGTTAAAACTCCAACATGAAACACTTCAAAGCCATCGCCGCGATGTCGCTGAACCGCGTGATTGGCGCGGGCGGCAAAATCCCGTGGCACCTGCCGGAGGACTTCAAGTGGTTCAAAAAAATGACGATGGGCAACATCGTCGTGATGGGGCGCAAGACGTTCGAGGGCCTCGGCCAGCCGCTGCCCAGCCGCAAGAACATGGTGCTCACGCGGCACCCGCAGCGGCTTATCAAGGGTCATCCGGAGATTTTCGGGCAATACCACGAATGGCGCGGCGGACGTTATCTCAAGCGCGCCTACCAGTTTCATTTCACCAAGCTGGGGGAAAAACAGGAGACGGAAATCCTGATTTTCAACTCGCTGAACAGACTGAACCCCGACGAGTTTCCCAATGACATTTTCATTTGCGGCGGCGCGGAGATTTATGCACAGGCGTTGCCGCGCTGTTCCGACCTTTACCTCACGCTCGTGCAGCGCGAAGTGGAAGGCGATGCGTTTTTCCCGCCGTTCGAAAACCGGTTTGAACTGGTTGAGGAAATCCGCGACACACCGGAGTTCAAGATTTTGCACTACCGGCACCGGAGTCTAAAGGAGTAATCGCCTGTAGGAGACGAGGTAACGAGTCTCAAATTTTAAAACACGAGTCAGAGACTCCTTACGTCGTCTCCTACGACAAAAACAAAACAGGCGGCCTGTTTCCAGGCCGCCCGAATGAATTCCAGATTTAAAACCGGCGATTTAAACTCCAGCAGGTTTATTCCGGCTTGGGTCCGTCCTGCTTTGCCTCGTCGGCGGCGTCGAAGGCGTGTTGCAACGCCACGAGGTCTTCACCGGGTTTGAGCGCGTCGAGGAGTTTCTGTTCTTCTTTGAGTTGCTCGTCGGTGTAGCTGGCGGCCTTGATGGACAGGCCGATGCGGCGTTCGCCCTTGTCAATTTTGACGACGCGCGCAGTGACTTCCTGTCCCACCTTGAGCACGTTTTTGATTTTGTCCACGCGTTCCTCGCTGATTTGCGAGATGTGCACCAGGCCGTCAATCTCGTGTTTCAACCCGACGAACGCGCCGAAGCTCGCCAGCTTGGTGACGTTGCCGGTGACGAGATCGCCGACCTTGTAGAACTGGTCAATGTTTTCCCACGGATCCTGCGCGAGCTGTTTCATGCCAAGTGCGATGCGCTGGTTCGGGCGGTCCACTTCGAGCACGATGGCCTCGACTTCGTCGCCCTTCTTCAACACTTCGCTGGGATGATTGATCTTGCGCGTCCAGGAGATGTCGGACACGTGAATCATGCCGTCAATGCCCTCTTCCAGTTCGACAAACGCGCCGTAGCTGGTGAGGTTGCGCACCTTGCCCTTGACGCGCGTGCTGGCGGGATATTTCTGCTCGGCATTGTCCCACGGATTGCTTTCCAACTGTCGGATGCCAAGGGAAATCTTCTGTTCCTCGCGGTTGATGCCGAGGACGATGGCCTCAATTTCCTGGCCCTGCTTGAGCATGTCGCCGGGTTTGGCGACGCGCTTCGTCCACGACAATTCGGTGACATGCACCAGCCCTTCGACGCCCGGCTCCAGTTGCACAAACGCGCCATACGGCACGAGGTTGACAATCTTGCCCTTGACGCGCGCGCCGACGGGAAATTTCGTTTCGATGTTGTCCCACGGGTTGGACATCTTCTGCTTGAGACCGAGGCTCACGCGTTCTTTTTCCTTGTTCACGTCGAGCACCACCACGTCAATTTCCTGGCCAACCTTGAGCAATTCCGACGGATGCCCGATGCGGCCCCAGCTCATGTCGGTGATGTGCAGCAGGCCGTCAATGCCGTTGAGGTCAATGAACGCGCCGAAATCGGTGATGTTCTTGACCGTGCCCTTGCGGATGTCGCCCGGCACCATTTCGGCGAGCAAATGCGAGCGGCGCTCGCTGCGTTCCTGTTCGATGAGTTCGCGGCGCGACAGGACGATGTTCTGCCGTTCCTGGTTGATCTTGACGACCTTGAACTCGTAGGTGTTGCCGACGAATTGCGCGAGGTTCTTCGGCGTGACGACATCAATTTGCGACGCGGGCAGAAACGCCTCGACGCCGACATTGACGACCAGACCGCCCTTGACGACCGACTTGACCTTGCCGGTGATGCGGCCGCCTTCATTGCAAATCGTGAGAATTTTGTCCCAGTTCTTCTTGAACTCGGCCTTCTCGTACGACAGGACGACCATGCCGTCCTTGTCTTCGAGCTTCTCAATCAGAACATCAATTTCATCGCCGACTTTCAGCGCTTTGATGTCCTCAAATTCCATGCCGGAGATGACGCCTTCACTTTTGTAACCGATGTCCACCAGAACTTCCTTGGGACGTAGTTCGATGATCTTGCCTTTGACAATTTCGCCTGCGGCAAAGCGCATCGTGCTTTGCTTCATGGCATCTTCCATTGTGAGCATAACTGTGTTTGAACTGCGGGAACCTGGACCCAAACGGCGGGAACCGAAGCTCCATTGCCTAACTACCGGCGCTGCAAACGGCAACGGAGGTTAAACCACGTAAAACGTGGCAAGGGTTAGGTTGTATGTTAACTGCTTTTTCTCAGCCTTAATGAACATCCGCACACGCGGCGTTCAGGCAAGGTAATCATAGGGGAAATGTGAAAAATGGCAAGTGGAAATTTGGTGGCCAGTTCCTCCTGCTCAATTTTATTATTTGCTCTTGGTTACGAAACCAAGGGGCAAACCAAAGGTACCGCGTCCTTCCTCCGATGGCGGCCGTCCGCTGCTACAAGTTTTGAGACTGGGCAAATGAAAAATCCTTTTCTTCAAACGCCCAATAAATTTCCACGGGGGGATACTTTTGGAACAAGGCTTGTTTATCATGCGGTTTGATGTATTTTGTCGCCGTGAGCACAGTGTTCCAATCCGACCCGAAAATTCTGGGCGGCGAAGTGGTTTTCAAAGGCACGCGCGTGCCCTTGCAAAACCTGATTGATTACCTTGAGGGCGGCTATTCCATTGACGAATTCGTGGACCATTTCCCGACCGTGACCAAGGCTCAGGCGATCCGCGGCCTTAAAGAGGCCAAGTCGTTGCTGGTGCAGGCCGCCGCGTGAATGAAAATCCTGCTTGATGAGTGCCTGCCCCGCCCACTGGCCGCCATGCTGACCGGCCATGCAGTCAAAATCGTCCGGCAGATGCGGTGGGACGGCAAGGAAAACGGCGCATTGCTCGAACTCATCGGCAAACATTTCGGCGCTTTCATCACAGTGGACAAAAGTTTGCGCCATCAGCAAAATCTCCGGAATCTGAAATTCGCCATCCTCGTGCTCCGTCTTAAAAGCAACAAGTTGGAAGACATCGTTCCGCACCTGCCGGAAATTTTAGTCACGCTCCGCTCAATCAAAGCAGGTGAAATCCGTCGGATTCCGTCGTAAGTTCACCGGGTGTTCGAACTCGTCGCGCCATTCAAACCCGCCGGGGACCAGCCGCAAGCAATTGCGAAGCTGACCGCCGGCATCTTGTCCGGTGCGCGACACCAGACGCTGCTCGGCGTCACTGGCTCGGGCAAAACATTTGCCATCGCCAATGTCATCAAAAACGTGGACAAACCGACGCTTGTCATTTCGCACAACAAAACCCTCGCCGCGCAGCTTTACGCCGAGTTCAAAGGTTTTTTTCCCAATAGCGCCGTCGAATACTTCGTCAGCTACTTCGACTATTACCAGCCGGAGGCCTACATCCCGCGCACCGACACGTTCATCGAAAAGGATTCGAGTCGGAACGAGGAGATTGAGCGGATGCGGCTTGCCACGATGAGCTCGCTTTTCGCGCGGCGCGACGTCGTCGTCGTCGCCAGTGTCTCGTGCATTTACGGCATCGGCAGCAAGGAGGATTACGAGGCAATGGTCATTCCCATCCGCGTCGGCAGCGAAATTTCGCGCGAACAATTTCTCACGCGCCTCGTGGATTTGCAATACGACCGGAACGACATCGCGTTTGAGCGCGGCGATTTCCGCGTGCGCGGCGACACGGTGGAGGTCCGCCCCGCCGGACGCGAGGACGGGCTGCGCGTCGACTGAATTGCTCGACGCGGTCACGATTTTCCCGGGAAAACAATTCGTCACCACCGGCGACAAGATGAAACGGGCCATCCTCACCATCCGCGAGGAACTCGGCGAACGCATCGCGTGGTTCGAGCAGCGCGGCAAACTGCTCGAAGCCCAGCGCATCAAGCAACGGACCGAATACGACCTCGAAATGATGGAGGAAATGGGTGTTTGCTCCGGCATCGAGAATTATTCGCGCCACATCGCCGGGCGCCCACCGGGCTCGCGCCCCGCGACGGTCATTGATTTTTTTTCGAAGGATTACCTGTTGGTGATTGACGAATCGCACGCCACCGTGCCGCAAATCGGCGGGATGTTTGAGGGCGACCGCTCGCGCAAAACGGTTTTGGTCGAGCACGGCTTCCGGCTGCCCAGCGCGCTCGACAATCGTCCGCTGAACTTTCCGGAATTCCAGGCGATGCAAGGCCAGACGATTTATGCCAGCGCGACCCCGGCGCAGAGGGAACTGGAATGGTCGCGACAGTGTGCAAAACGTAGGACAGGCGTCTCGCCTGTCTCAGACTTGAAAAATAAAAATGGAGACAGGCAGGATGCCTGTCCTACAGGCATCGTGGAACTGGTTGTGCGCCCGACCGGGCTGATTGATCCGAAGGTCACGCTCAAGCCGCTCAAAGGCCAGATTGACGACCTGCTCGAGGAAGTCCGCAAGCGCGCCGACAAAAAAGAACGCACGCTCGTCACGACCTTGACCAAGCGCACAGCGGAGGAACTCACGGATTATCTGCGCGACATCGGCGTGCGCGTCCAGTATCTGCACAGCGAAATTGACGCGATCGAACGCGTGGAAATTTTGCGCTCGCTCCGCAAGGGCGAATTCGACGTGCTCGTCGGAATAAATCTATTGCGCGAAGGCCTGGATTTGCCGGAAGTTTCGCTCGTCGCGATTCTCGACGCGGACAAGGAAGGTTTTCTGCGCAGCGAAACCAGTTTGATCCAGACCGCCGGCCGCGCCGCGCGCCATTTGAACGGCGAAGTGATCCTTTACGCCGACGTGATGACGCAAAGCATCCAGAAATTTCTCGCCGTCACCAAATACCGCCGCGAAAGACAGATCGCCTACAACGTCGCGCACAACATCACGCCGCGCAGCGTCGTCCGCGCCGTGGAAGAAAGCCTCGCGACCTACGAATCCGACCGCCGCGAGGCCGACGCCGTCCTGCGCGAAGGCAGCACGGACATTGACATCACCTCGACGATCCAGGAACTCGAAACCGAGATGCTCAAGGCCGCCGAGGATTTGAAATTTGAAAAAGCCGCGCTGCTCCGCGACCAGATCAAGGAGCTCAAACACATGCTGGACGGCACGAAATCGGAAGCGAAGCCGGTGAGTTATCGGAAATCAAAACGGGCGCGAAGTTAATCAGGAAGTCCTGGAGGTTGTTTTAATCTGTTTTCCACTTCCGGTTTTAACAGCTTAATCATCTCGCTCTCTGAATAAGGTTGATAGGCGTTCCATCTTCCAAAAGTGGGAGGCAATGGAATAATGATGTCGTCAGATTCCCCGTGCAGCCAGACTGCGCGGAAAAGGATGGGAGCCATGTTCAAAAAGCGGAATTCGTAATCCTGCTTTTTCACCTGTGGCAATTGTTCCGCTACTTGCGCCGCCTCAAGCATAGGATTGTCAGAAGGAGATTTTTGAAGAGTAATAAATTTCAGCAGTTTTCCTCTCGTTTCGTCGGCGTTCAAATCCATCGTCCCAACAGTATTGGTTCCCAGCATAAGCGGATACCGCCAGGCGTAACATTCCGTTGCGGAAAGGAATTGCCCGGAGAGCAAATTCGTAAATTCGGCAGAATAAGTATAGACCCCAAAAGGATCAGCTATAGTTAAATTTTCAATGCGTGAAACTCCGAGGAAATCTAGGAAATTTTTTGGTTTTTGATCTGCTTCGAGGTATTTATATGCAGTCTGTTGTCCACCATCCGGGGCTTTGGGATAGACGATGGCCGCATGGCAATAGCCGCTCAAAACGAGCGCGAGGCAGAGGATGAGTTTGGATTTCATGGTTTGTAGTTTTTATCCAGTCTTAAATTTAATAGAGACGTTCTATCGCCGGAAAAGCAGAATAAATTCGACGCCACCAATGTCCCGAGGTTGAGCCTTTGCCTTTGATGTATTGCATAAGCACAATCATTCTGCCCAAGTTTGTATCTACAAGAACCGCAGTGTATGTGTCTGGCAAATAATCAATGTGAACTTTCCGTATCTTCAAAATCTGATAATTTGTCACCCGACCTCTCTGAAATCCAGCAATCCGAAAAGTCTCTGAAACCACTTCTTCTGGAGTTTTGGCTTGGGTTACGCGATTTGCTTCAATTCCATTTTGCCAGAGTCCGTGGTCTGCTGAAAGATTGGCAACGAACAGGTCAATCGCATCCGGCTTGGTGGCGCAGCCAAACAAACCGCCGCTCAAAACGAGCACGAGGCAGAGGATGAGTTTATTTTTCATCGGCAAACTCCTTCAAATTAAAAATATAATCAACAGGCGCTCCATCTAATTCGCCGTAAGTCTCTTCGACTCTGAATTCAGACGTTTCAAGATATTTAGCCGAAACTAAAAACTGGAACGAAATCGATTTTGACCGCAACGCTTTGGGAATCATTCTCGCTCCTACCGAAGTTTGCGCAATGAAACCGTGACCGCCAATATTTGTGTCATTGATTTTCAGAAACCCTTCAAAATGCTCCGACTGCTGTTTTTCTTTGGGTGTCACGGTGACCGTGAAAAGAATTGTTTCATTATTCGTGTAGTGGATCCGTACGGTATTGATTTGAAGAAAGGAATAATCTTTTATAAGGTTAGTGTGATTGATTTGAACTTCGGACACAAAACCATAGGCGCATTGTGTGGCGAAAATACCGCTCAAAACGAGCGCGAGGCAGAGGATGATTTTGGCTTTCATGGTTGCTTATCGTGTTTTGGTTGCATGGGCAAACCAGTGATTGGATTTACGAGTAAATTACCGGCAGGCAAGCCCGTGTTCGGATCAATTTGACTGGGAACATTTGTAATCGACGATTGCAAAACTGTCTCTGGCTGATTAACTGGCGCATTTGTGATACCCAATAAGCGCAAACTTGCATCAACGCGCTCTAAAATTGCACGGCTGTCCGAATTTGTTGATACGACAAACCAAACCAAACCCGCGCCTCCACTTGCGGCACCTCCTTGACCAAAAAATGGCCGTTCGAGCACAATGCTGCCTCGATAGAACTGACTTTCTTGTCCTGTGCCTCCCGTCAAATCAGCGACAAGGTTGGCGTTGCGCCGGTCAATTCTTCCTTTCAATTCCGAATAGCCGTCACCGCCAACAAAAAAAGTTTCACCGATGTGAATTTGTGCCGAAAGGAGTCTTTCAAGCGAATTGTCGTCAGTGCCAAAATGCACATAAAGCGGTAATGTGTTTGTTTGTTCAATCGCTGCGGAACGATGAGCAGTTGAACAGCCGGACAAACCGCCGCTCAAAACGAGCGTGAGGCAGAGGATGAGTTTGGGTTTCATCGTTTTATTTTTCGGAGCGGCAAACTTCCAGACCGTTTTTGTAAAGAATTGCCCGAATCAATTTTCGATTGTCTTTGTAAAAAGACGATTTGCCGTCGGCAGTTTTTTCAACAGTGAAGGCGTTGGTGGTTTCTGCAAAAGTAAATTCAATTGCGTAATTCCAATTAAGCCGATACCGGTCGGGACGCATTTCATCGTCATTGCTTAAACTGTGTTCGTAGGCGGCAAAGTTCAATTGTTTCCACACTTCATCCGCAGTTGTGCCGGGGCGCAATGCCCGAACCCGCTTCGGCAAAGCCTTGATGATTTCCGGTGCTACTTCCGAACTGCCGGTTTGCCTGGCAACGGCAGCATTGTTTGTCGCAAAGTCCCGCAGATAAAACCAGTAGGCGGTAAAAGCTGGCATCGGCTGTTTGCCTATGTGCGCTAGTATGCTTACTCTGAATTTGGACGCCTGCACGTTAGCCGCAGAAACTGTAAATTCAAATTGCACGCCGTTGGTTGTCCATTTTTTCTCCAATGGACAGGACGCAATTTGATTATCCTCACTGGAAACTTCGAGTTGCGCGCCGACAAATTCATCGGAATCAATTCCAATGTCTTTTAGGAAAATCGTGAAATGTTTCCCAAAATCGGCATCCTTCATTTGCACTGAAACTGGCAGGTTCCAATCCGGTGGCGAATTTGGGAGAACATGAATCTCTACGCTAGATGCAAATACCAAATTAGCGGACAAAATGAGCGCGAGGCAGAAAATGATTTTTGGCTTCATTGAACCATTGTAACTCTGACACAAAATTAAACCAGTTCGTTCATTTCGCCGGATTCGCCCCTTTGAGCCGCATGCGAATCGAATAAAGCGACGCGCTTGACCGGACGGTAACGGAGTGGGAGATTGCGTCAGCTTCTTATGTTTGCATACAGCGATCCAAACATGATTGTTGGCGGGCTTGCCGTTGGTGGTTTGATGATTGCGGCCTTGTGGCGGCTTGTCGTCTGGGTTCGCGATGCACCGCGAACGCCCGATCCCTGGGATGCCGAGGTCGAACAGAAATTACAGGAGCCGGAGACGCAGGAGGTTTGCCATCATTGCTCCACCCCGCAACCGCCTGCAGCATGGTTTTGCAGCCATTGCGGGCGCGCCGTCGGCCCTTACAACAACCTGATGCCTTATGTCCAAGTGTTCTCCGAAGGCGAAGTGTTACGGAACGGTGTGAGCGGCCGTTTTCGGAACCGGCCGCTGGTTACAATCGGTTACCTCCTGATTGCATTGGCAATCAATCCGTTCTTCGCGCCAATTTACTTGTTCCTTCTTTTTTTCAATCTGAAACGGTCACGCGGCGGACCAATCTCCGCAGAAGAGCAAAACGTCCCATAAACCGAGTTACTTCGCTGGATTCGCACCTTTGACACGCATTTGGATCGAGTAAAGCGACGTGCTCGCCGTGATGAAAAGTGTCTTGCGGTCTTTGCCGCCGAAGCAGACGTTCGCCGTCCAATTTTCATTCACGTCAATGTGGTCAATCTGTTTTCCGGTCTTGTCGAAAATCGTGACGCCTTTGATCTTGCCGGGGGCGCAGAGGTAAAGGTTTCCTTCGGTGTCAATCGTCATGCCGTCGGAACCCTTCTCACAAGCCAGCGTTTTGTTCGTCAGCGAACCATCGGGCAAAATGTCGTAGCGCCACGTTTGATCCGCACGGATGTCGGCGACAAAAAGCGTCTTGCCGTCCGGCGTGCCGGTGATGCCGTTCGGTTTTTTCAAATCATCCGTCACCTGCGTCAAAACTTTCCGGTCGGGCGAAAGATAAAAAACCTCCTCGTTCGTGAGCACCATCATGGTGTGGTCCCAGTATTTCCGACGGTAAAACGGATCGGTGATATACATTCCACCGTTCGGCGCGACCCAGACATCATTCGGCCCGTTGAGATATTTGCCCTGATAATTTGTGACAAGAACCGTTACCGTTTTGTCCGGCGCAATTGACCAAAGTTCGTTGTGCTCGTCGGCGCAGACAATCAAATTGCCGCTGGCATCAAAATACATTCCATTCGCGCGACCGGCGGGTTGCATGAACGTGGAAAGTTTTCCGTCCGCGCTCCATTCCAAGATGCGATTGTTTGGCTGGTCGGTGAAAAAAACATCGCCGTTCGTGTCACACGTCGGGCCTTCGGTGAAGAGAAAATCGCTTGCGAGCTTTTGGAGTTTCGCCCCGGGCGCGATGACGCTCTGGGCCTTCATCCCCGGCGCGGCGGCCACGCTGACGAACACAACGGAAAAAAAAAGGAGTGTTTTCATGGTAACGCTGATAAATTGGCGTGACCGCCCGCCGGAATCCACCAAAAAACAGCTCTTTTCCAATCTTTATCATAATCCTGATCCATTGCGTCCAACGATTGCGATTAAAAGCAGGATTAAGATATCAAAAACGCTCCTTGTTTTCGCTTATGACCTGGCGCATTTTGGTAAACGCTGAATTTGCGCACGACCATGCAGCCTGGGACCAGACGATTCCTGCACTTTCTGCAAAGCTGGCTCATCAACACCCTCGCGGTGTTGGTGGCATATTACATTGTGCCGGGGATCCATTTCGGCCATGATAGCAGTTTCCTCGCGCCGTTCATCGCGTCGCTCGTCCTCGGCATCCTCAACGCCTTCATCCGGCCGGTTCTGATGTTGCTGGCGTTGCCGCTGTTGATTTTCACGCTCGGCCTGTTCACGCTCGTCATTAACGCCCTGCTGCTTTATTTCGTCGGTATCCTGCTCGCGCCCCATTTTCAGGTGGACAGCTTCGGCGCGGCGTTTCTTGGCGCCATCATCATCAGCGTCGTGTCCATCGCGCTGAACGCCTTGACCGGCTCGGGCAACACGCGCATTACGTTTCAACGCCGCCAGCGTCCGCCGCCCAAATCCGATGATGACGACAAGCCGGTGATTGATATTTAAGTTTTCGTAGGCGCCGAGGTAACGAGGCTCTGGTTTCCCGGTTTGAAATAAGCCTCCTCACGTCAGCTCCTACAATTTAACCTGGTAGGCCGCGCGCAATGTCCGAACGCCGCGCGCGCGAAATTCCCGCTCGAAGTCGGTGGCAATTCCCGCCAGTTCGGACGGAGTTTCGATTTTTAGAAATTCCGTGCCCGCCTCAAAAACCCCGGTCATTTGCCCGAAATAATCTTCATCGTCCGTGCGCAAATAAACCACGCCTTCCGGCGCGAGCGCGGCACGGGCGATTTTCGGAAACCGTTCGTTGACGAGCCGGTTTTTATGGTGCCTCTTCTTCGGCCACGGGTCGGGAAAATAAACGTGCAACGCGGACGCCGAGTGCGGTGGCAGCAGATATTCCAGAAAATACGATGACTCGATGCGCACGCCGCGCAGGTTCGTCAGCCCGGCACGGCGGCCCTTGTGGTCCAATTTACGGATGCGGCCGAGCAGCCGCTCGACGCCGACAAAATTGCGCTCCGGGTGCAACTTCGCGTAATCCACGAGAAACGACGCGTCGCCGCAGCCCGGCTCCACTTCCAGCGGTTGTGGTTTGGGAAAAATCTGTGTCAAGCCCAGCCGCTCGACGATGGACGGCAAATCGTAAATCAAATCGGCTGGCACATTTTCATCGGATGGCATGGCACAAGTAAATTGCACGTTTGGCCATCTTGACAAGCGTGTATCATCATCACATGAAAAATAATCCCTCACGCCCGGCACGCATCCTGGTTTTATATTACAGCCGGGACGGTCACACGAAGATGATGGCTGACCTGGTCGCCGAAGGCGCCGCCAGTGTGCCCGACACGGAAGTACGGCTCAAAACTGTCGCCGAAGCCATCGCTGACGATCTCGTCTGGTGCGACGGCGTTGCGGCCGGGTCGCCGACGCACATGGGCACTATTGCCTGGGAAATGAAACAATGGTGGGACGTGGTCGCGCAACCGCTCTGGCCGAAAGTGGAAGGCAAAATTGGCTGTGCCTTTACTGCTTCGGGCGGCCTTGCCGGTGGCGGCGAATTGACGTGTCTGGCGCTTCAAATCGTTCTCATGAACTACGGCCTGCTGGTCTTCGGCGTCCCGGATTACGTCGCGCCGGGGCAAACGTTGCACTACGGCGCTGTCTGCGCCGGCAAGACGCGTAACGAGGGTGAACGCGAGGCCTGCCGCCGCCTGGGCCGGCGCTTGGCCGAGTGGGTGCAGACACTCATCTGCCATCGTCCCGAACACGACCCGCGAAATGCGACCTACGCCAGGTTCCCGTGAACCCGGGAAATCTCAAAGCGGTGATTGGAACTGAGAAGTGGTCGGGGCGGTGAGATTCGAACTCACGACCTCTTGTACCCGAAACAAGTTTTTGACTGTCTTCGTCGTTGCTCATAGTTGTATGTCGTTGAATCCGTCTGCAATCATTTATACGCGAATCACCTTGCAAACGCAAGCGTTTTTATTCAACGACGTTCAATCATGCGCAAGAAAATGTTTGGGAATGTTTGGGCGACGAACGGGCTTTTTGGAATGTTTTGGGGAGACGTAAACGGCCAAAATGTTTGGGAGATGTTTTGCCTCATGGATGCCGTCAAGAAAAACAATAAACCGCTGCCCATGTCTTGCGCCTCGTTGCACACAGTTGAACGATTTTGCGACGTTGCGTTGGTTGGTCGCTCCGTCGGCTCGTGACCTTCGATGAATTACGCCGATGCTGCGCGCGTATGAATCGCACACCACGCCGATCAAACGCGCCGAGGCCAAGACTGGCCGCAAGTTGAGTTTTGCGGAAGTGGCGACTCCCGGATCAGCACACTTGGAATTGATGCTGGCTGGCGAAATGCAATGGGCGATGCAGCAGATGTTCCGACAATACGACGCCATTCCCGATCTGCTGGTGCCAGAGCAACAGGTGCCGGAGGTTACGGCGCAGCCGGAACCGGCGGTGAAAACATCCCGCCCAAAACATCCGATGCTCAATTTGGGCGAATAATGTTATGGACAAAAATGATTTGGAAGCGTTGCTCGTCGGCGCACCAGCCCACGAAGTTGACAGGATTCACCGGCTGCTGCACGAATGGAAGTCGGGCCGGATAGCGGTTTTCCGGTGCAACTGGCGTTGCTGACCAAGGCGCAATGGCGCGTCGCGGCCAATCTGCCGCGCTTGATGAATGATGCCCGCAAATTGATTGAACTGCATCTGGCCGAATACCGGAAACAGAGTCAGGCGATGGCAGATGATTTTGCCGACACGGTGGACGGCCAGAACAAGGAGTTGAAAAAAACAGTCGAAATTCACATTCAGGCAACCCGGCAAGCTGCGGAACAAATCCAGGTCCAGCTTGCCGACGCGGAGGCGGTCGCAAAGCGGGTGAAGGATTTGATGGGAAGCGCGGCGTCTGAGTGGATGAGCATCAAGGCCAGCACGACGGCTCAATGCGAACGGTTGGAACAAGTCTCCAATGACTTGCAGGACCGTTTCGCGTGGCGGGTGATGCTGCGGTCGGTCGCTTGGTTTTTGCTGGCTCTCGGCTATGGAATTTGCATCGGCCATTATTGGATTCATTGAGCTTTGCTCAAGGGCGCAGTCGCGCGGGCAAGAACGCGCGCCAATCCTGATTCGATTGTATGTCGCCGGTCGTCGCGTCAAGGTAGTCAGTCCTCATAGTCGGACTGCTCCACCGTTGACCCGCCGCCCGGCTCCGGGAATTTTGCGTTTAGGATTTGGCGCGTCGAGAATTGCTTGCGACAAGAATGGCCAGCCGCACCGGATGGGTCAGGATTCCACGGTATTCCATGTTGGTATTATGGTCATTGCAGTTTTGGCTATGGTTCCGGTAGCATTTGCTCCGCGATGGCTTCCGGTTTCAACGCTGCTGATACTCCGCGGG
>JBEKJN010000094.1:0-9254 GCA_050011235.1 Verrucomicrobiota bacterium
CCTTCTATAACCCAAAACGCCTCCACAGCGCTCTGGGCTATCAATCTCCTGTGGACTTTGAAAGGATTAACTGCCATGAATAACCACCAGAAATCTCTGTCCAAAAAATTAGGGCAAGCCCATGAATGGAAACAATGGTAGGCTTAACGGGAATTTCCGCCGGAATGTGCCGGAATGCAGAGGTTTCCGCCTCTTTCCGGCGACTTTCCGTTTCGGCACTCGCTGGCGTGGTTTCCGGCATCGTTTCCGTATTTTTTTTGCCGGAAAAAATCCATTTTACCACCAAGAAGACCGCGCCAATAAACAGCAAAAACGGTAAAAGTGCTACGATTGGCGGAATCGTTCGTTTTGTATTCATATTTTTATCAGGTTTTTCAATCGTAAATGTCTGTTTTCGGCGCGGGTAAGTTTGGTGACTACCGCGCCGATTTTTATTTTTCTGCGTCGGGGTTGGCGGTGGTGTTCAACTTGGGGCGATACTCCGCAATCATGGCGTTTTGCAAATCAAGGGCGCGGGCTGCGGGGCAGCGCACTACAGCAACTTCAACTTTTGACACCGGGAATGTCGGCCCCGCCGTCTTGCCTGTCCAATGTTGGAAGTGGCGTAGCAAGGTTGAATAAAGCCTGCCAGAGTGAGATTCTCCACAATATAAAATGTCGCCTGCGAAAAATAAAAACCCGTTTTTCTCCCGAATTAAATAGACGCCGGATTTGCCTTTCAACGCCCTCACCCACGGGGCGACGGCATGGCCTCCTTTCACGGGTCTGAATTCAAGACTCATTGCGCGCCTCCCTTTTGCCTGCGATCTGCACTTCGTGCCTCCGCCGGATTGCGCTGGCAATGAATCTCGCCAGAAGGCGCAAACCCGCGTCTAAAGCTTCGGCTTCTTCGCGTGTGCAAGGCGCGACGCAATTACTTCCGTTGACGAATGACAAAGATTTCATTGAATTCAACTCCCGGAATTGCTTGAAGAATTTTTTGGCGAGTCGCGGGAGAAACATTCCGCTTGCCGCTGATAAGTTGCGAAACGTGTCCGCTTTTAAGTTCTGCACCGCGTCCTAATCCGTTTTGCGACATATTTCTTTTTGCCAAAATGGTTAGCAACGCCTTCGGCTTGATTCTCACTATGACTTTCATATTTTAGAATAACGTCTTGATTGCCATAATACACGATGAAGCGATTTTGTAAAGCAACAAAGTGCTTGCAAGACTTAACAAAATGAATTAGTGTGTGCTTCGTTATGAATAAAACCGAATTGGAGCACATGACATTTGGCGAATATCTGCGGCGCTTGCGCGAAAGCAGAAACCTTTCACAGAGGCAGGCGGCCAAAGCAGCGGGCATTTCATACGCATACCTTTCGCAAATTGAAGGCAGCAAGAGGGGGAAAAGAAAAAAAGGCGATGAACATTTTGCCCCTCACCCGCAATTTCTAAAAAAGCTCGCGGATGTTTATCACGTTTCAGCGGGACAACTTTTTGAGCGCGCCGGTTATCTCGACGACAAACAAAACATTCACGGATTTTTGGAAGAACGCGAAATTGATCGCATTTTTGATTTCGTAATTCACGATCCAGCGTTGCAACAAATTTTTGCCGCTCTCGACAAGCGGGCTGTTATCAACCGATATGAGGCGCTAACGGGAAAACGCCTGATTACATGGGCGGGTGAACCGGAAACGCATCCGTCCGTGAACAAGTCGGAATTTTCGGGATTGCGTTACGAAAAGGGATTGCTCCGTGCGGACACCCCAAACACCAAACTGACTTTGAAAGAAGTCGCTCAAGAGCTTGAGTGCGAGGAAGCGGAGGTCAAAACAATGATTCAAAATAACCAGCTTAGAGCCGAAGAAGATGACTTCAAAGAATGGTTGGTTGAAAAACGCGATTTGCAAAAATTTAAAATTGGCGGAATCCGCAATTGGATTCAGACAGGTGCAAAATACCCGGTAGCAAAGATATGGGGCACGCCAGAAGAACGGGCACAACAATTTGCAGCAGAAGTGCAATTTAAAGAATCAGAGGACGACGTGATTGCGTCTGAAATTCCGGCTTCACCCACGAAAAATATTCCCAAAAAGAAAAAAGCCAAATCACGAAAATGAAAGTTGCCCTTTACGCCAGAGTCTCATCCGAACAACAAGCCGAAAAGGACTTGTCCATTCCGGCACAATTGAAGGCGCTCAAAACTCACGCCCTCAAACGTGGGTGGGATGTCGCAATCGAATTTGTGGACTGCGGAAATTGTCCGGCTAAACGCGCAGACGCCGTGCGCCGTGACTTTTGCAAAACCGTCAGAGGAAACCGTCACGGCCTACGTCGAAGATTTGCGAAGCACGTTAAACGAGGGAAGCATTATGAACCGAAAGGCATTTTTGAATTCGTTTATCCGCCGTATAAACATTAAGGATTCAGAGGCGGAAATCGAATACACCTGCCCCATAGGATTTGGCGGAAATCGCAGAAACGAGGTTCTTTCTATGGCACGGATTGGCTCCAGAGGCAGGGCTCGAACCTGCAACCCGCCGGTTAACAGCCGGCTGCTCTACCATTGAGCTACTCTGGAATCCACAGGGGAACAGAATCTACAAACCCATGAACGGCGCGTCAAATGGATTTCGTGATGCGCACAAAAAAGTCCCGCGAAACTCACCTCACAAAAACGACCCTTGGGAGTTGTCCGGTGGTGGAATACCGCATCAGGGGGTAGCGGGTTAATGTGGTGGGGCGAGCGTCCTGGTGGGCCGAAACCGACTGGATTTGGCTTCAAACCGGCTCGCCAGTGGTCTCGCCGCACCGATTTTGGTCCCAAACCGACCCACTGCCCATCAGCACAATGGCTTGTCGCGCCCCCGGTTTTTGTTAAGCTCCGTGCGATGCGATATTTAGTTTTTTGCCTCTGGCTGGGTCTGACTGCCCCAATTCTTGGCGCCGAAATCAAAATTAATTTCAGCGATTTTGCGACCGGGCAAACGCCAACCGGCTTTCACAGCGCGCTGGCCGGCAGCGGACAGCCGGGTGAATGGAAAGTCATCGAGGATGAAGTGCCGTCGCTGTTCACGCCGCTCACCGACAAGGCGCCCGCGCTCACACGGCGCTCCGTGCTCGCGCAACTGAGCCAGGACCCCACCGACAACCGGTTCCCCATGCTCATTTATGACGGCGAGACGTTCAAGGATTTCAAGCTCACGACTCGGTTCAAAATCGTCAGCGGTGTCGCGGAGCAGATGGCGGGCACCGTGTTCCATTTCCAAAACGCGTCGAACTTTTACGTCGTCCGCGCCAGCGCGCTGGGACACAACCTGCGCTTTTACAAAATGGTCAACGGCCTGTTTGTGGACCCCTTCACCCTGGGCACGAACATCGCCGTCGGCGTCTGGCACACGCTGACCGTCCAGTGCGAAGGCATTCAAATCAACTGCCGGCTGGACGATGCTCTGGCAATGCCGTTGCAGGTCCCCACCACGTTTGCCACGGGCAAAATCGGTTTCTGGACCATGTCGGATGCCGTGAGTTATTTCGGCGACACGACGATTGATTACAAGCCGCGCGTGCCCGCGGCGCAGGCGCTGGTGAACAGCATCTTGAAACAACAACCGCGCATTTTGGGACTGCGCATTTACGCACTCGACGGTCAAGGCAGGCCGCGCATCATCGCCAGCAACGATGAAAAAGAGATCGGCCAGCCCGGAACCGACTCGGAAAAAATCGCCATCACGGACGGCACGGTTTCATTCGGCAAAAGCCCCGGCGTGGTGGCCGTCACCCTGGCACTCCGCGACCGCAACGGCGATCCGATGGCGGCGGTGCGTGTGCGGCTAAAATCGTTTCCGGGCGAAACGCAGGATACCGCAGTAGCCCGCGCCATGCTGCTCATCCATCAAATGCAGGCGCAAGTTTCGACCTCCGAAGATTTGATGCAGTGAGCCGCGCCGAAACTTCGTGACGACGGGTGGGGCGAGCGTCCTCGCGAGCCGAACTCAAAACACCGCAGCGTCAGCCACGTAGGCGGAACGCTCCGAAAACCCGCCACGATTCTCATTCATGAATTAGGCCGAACAAATAAATTGCCTTTTTTTCGTAAACCAGCTTATTGTAACGGCATGCAAAGGAAAGCAACTGGCTTGCTTCCCGACTTAGGCCAAGCCGCGGTTTGGCCGAATACTTGTTTAGCCGGGACGCCTCCGCGTCCGAGCTGCTAAGAGAAATCAAGCCGGAGCGCTCGTTTGCTGGTTGCGATAACGGAATTAATTGATTCCGCGGGGAAAGCTTTTCCCTGTTGACCCTCCGGGCTTAATAGGTGTTAAACCACAATGAAGCGTTTTGCATTGATTGCGGGTGTTTTGTTGGTCGTGCTTGGCGTCTTTTTTGTGCCGTTGCGCATCAGGACAATGTCCGAGGTCAGGAAGATTCGCGCATTGGAAGGTCAGGCTGGTGAGTTCAGTTCGCTTGTCCGTCCCATTCGGGCACGATACACCGCCATCGAAGACCCAAAGCAGATGGAGAGCACTCGCCTCAAGCTCGGCTTGACAGATTTGACCGGCATGAGATTAGTTCGTTTCAACGGCGAGGGGATGCCATATTTTTATGGCTACGTTGCCTACGACACGAACCGGCAGACAGTGGTGAAAGCTGTCGTGGATGAGTTATGGTAAAATTGTGGTCTCCTGAGAAACAAATCGCTACAGGCAACGCGGGATGGCCGTTCCAGTTCCGCTTCGCGGTTCACGTCTTTTTGTCCCGCGTGGCTGAGTTCTTGCGTTCGGCGTGACGCGCCAAGCATGGCACTTTTGCGCATGCGGTTCGTCAGGATTGCGGCAACCGTTGCGCTCGTTGGGACAACCCGCTATCATGCGTTCCCACAGATTAAGAGTGGCCGGGTGAGATTGCACCGGTCATGAAGTGACAAGAGGTGGGGCCAAACGGCCTTTCATATCCAAAGATGACAACAATGTGGCCTGACAAGATTGAACGAGCGAACTCCGATGAACAGCATCGGGGCGGCGGCTGGCTCGCGATCTATCGGAGCCACCCGCATCACGATAACGGCCCCAAATTTAACCGTCCGCCCTTGACCCCATCGAACCGCCGGTAAAAGAAATTAAAATGAATTCGTACCCCACACAAAAACCGTCTCGTAGTTGCTCCCATCGTCCCTGGCTGAATGGTTCATCAAGGAAATGGTGTCAGCCATCCCTGGTCGGTTTTGCCCTTCTTTTCCTTGTGCTTGGACCGCTGTCCGGACAGGCCCAACCTTCCGGCGGTCCTTATGGTCCGATCCAGCAGAGCTATGACCTGCCCAAGAACGCCGCCCACATTTACTATGTGGCGCCCGATGGACAGACGAATGCCCCGGGAACGACGCTGGATCAACCCACCACCCTGGAATCGGCCATCGCGCGGGTGGCGACCGGCGACGCCATCATATTACGCGGAGGAACTTATCGCATTGGCGGTCTGACGTTCAACCAGGGTATTACCCTGCAACCTTACGCCGACGAACATCCGGTTCTAAAAGGAACCATGGTAGCCACCAATTGGGACGCCCAGACCAATGGCCTGTGGCGGACTTCCTGGTCACATTTGTTCCCGGCCAAAGCCGCGGACTGGTGGCGGCGCCCCCGGGAAGGCACAAAAACGCCGCCTTGGCGCTTCAACAACGACATGGTTTTCGTTGATGGCGAGTTGTTGAAAGCGGTCGGCTGGGAGGGGGAGATTAACACGAACTCGTATTACATTGATTACGATGCCAGCCAGGTTTACATCGGCGTCAGTCCGACGAACCGCCTGGTCGAGATCACCGCTTATGATGGTGCGCTCACCCGGACGATCGGTCCCTGTCACGGAAAAACCTCGGACAGCAAGGGACCGGTGATTCGCGGTATCACGTTCACCCAATATGCCTACCGCGCACTCGAAGTAGAAGGCAAGGAACCCGTGGGTCTCTCCGATCCCGCCACCTACGGCAAGGATGTCACCGGCACGACGCTGGACAATGTGACGATTTCCTTTTGTTCCCGGGTGGCCGGTTATTTCCGCGGCGACCGATTGACCGTCCGGCATTGCCTCATCAGCGACACCAAAACGGAAGGCATCTACGTTATCGGCTCGGCCGATTGCCTGCTGGAGAAAAACATTTTCCGGCGGAACAACATCCAGCAAATCACCGGGTATTTCCCCGCGGCGGTGAAGATTTTCAATCAATGTTACCGCGCCACCTGCCGGGACAACCTCGTGATGGACCAACCGTATTCGAACGGCATCTGGTATGACGTCGGCAACGTGAACGGCGTGTTCATCAACAACTACGTCGAAAACGCGCTTGAAGGATTCTTCTTTGAGATTTCGAAAGGTGCGATTTGTGCTGGCAACGTATTCGTCAATTGCGACCACGGCGTTCGCGTGCTTAACAGCTCAAACGTCCGTGTCTATCACAATACCCTGGTCAACAGCGTCGCCTCCTTTGAGCGCACGGAAAGGAATGCGGTCAACGATCACTTCGGCTGGCATCCCAGCACCGGCCCGGACGTGGACAAGCGCGAGGGGCATGTCTTTGCCGGCAACCTGCTGGCGGCGAACGAAGCGTTTCACAAACCGCTTCTGCAGTTCATGCAGGCGAAAGTGTTGTGCGGGCGGCTCACCCGGCCGCAGGTCAAGCAGCTCGACGACAATGTTTATGTGCGAAGCGGCGGCGTGGAAACGGCGCCTTTGATCGTGTGGAGTCCGGCGGAGGGTGACAATTGCACGAATGAGTTCAAGTCACTCGACGGACTGCAGAAATTGCACCCGGAATTCGAAGCCCACAGCCAGTATTTGGATAATTACTATGGGTCCATCTTCAAGAGTCCGGAACTGGGCAATTATGAATTGCTCCGGACATTTCCGGGACCGGGCTCAGCCGATTCTTTGCCCGCCGAAATCCGGCAATTGCTGGACTGGTCGAAACAGAATGCGCGTACTCCCGGCGCTTATCCCCTCCAGCACTAAATCCGCTTTTCGTCCAGGTCAATCACGTCCACGAAAGTCTTGACGTCGTCGCGATGCGCGGCGTCGCATTGTTCCTTGCGCATTTTAAGCCGTGCTGCGGCTGCTTCGTCACCGGGCTGGGGGTGGTTCAACATATCCTTGGCGTGTGCGGCCTTTTCCGCCGGCGATTTTTTAACGTTGCGGCGCACCCAGTCGCACACTTCGCCGTCGGTGACGGAACTTTTCACGACGTCAATCATCTGTTCGTGCATGACCCCGGCGGCTTTGAGCCACATGCCGTCGAAGCCTTTGCCGAAATTCTCCTGATAATCGGCGTGCAGTTTGCCCGCCAGGTGCAGGCGGATTTTGTCAATGTAACGCGGCAGATACATCCAACCGTCCATCGTTTCACGCGGGCTGCGCGGATAAATAATGTTACTCATGGCCCAATCATCCAAAAGCGCGCATACAATTTCAACCCTGAAAGCCCTTCAGGGTAAAATTTGCAATTTGCATTTCTGCGGCGCGCTTCCATCTTTCCCGGCATGAGCCAGTTTGATTTCGACGTGGCCATCATTGGCGGCGGCAGCGCCGGTTACGCGGCGGCACGAACCGCCGCAAGTGCCGGTCTGAAAACTGTAGTCATTGAAGGCGGCGAGGAAGTCGGCGGGTTGTGCATCCTGCGCGGTTGCATGCCCACGAAGGCGCTGCTTTACGCCGCTGAAGTCATGCACCTCGCCAGCCACACCAGGCCGTGGGGCATTCGTACCAGCAGCGTCAGCTTCAATTTTGCCAAAGTCATGGCGCGCAAAAACGCGCTCATCCGGGATTTCGCCGACTACCGCGTGAAACAACTGGTTGGCGGCAAATCCAAATTCATTCGGGCCAGCGCGCGATTTGTGGATCCACATACGGTGGAACTCGGCAGGGCCGATCCCGCATTGCGGGACCAGGACGCGCGGCAGCGCGTCCCTGCCAAAATCAGGGCGAAAAATTTCATCATCGCCACCGGCTCAAACGTCGCGCCGCCGCCTTTGCCCCAACTTCGCGAAACCGGTTACATCACGAGCGACGACGCACTGGCGCTCAAGCGATTGCCGAAATCGCTCATCGTCCTCGGCGGCGGGCCGATTGCGTGTGAGTTTGCGCAGCTTTTCGCGCGTTTCGGGGTCAAGGTCACGCTCATCCAGCGCAGCGAACACATTTTGAAGGAATTCGACCCCGACGCCGCGATTGAAATCGAAAAGGTGTTCCGGCGAGAAGGCGTCAAGGTTTTCACCGGCACCAAGTTAATGGGCGCGCGGCGCAAAGGCCGGTTGAAAACTGTTTCATTCGAGTACGACGGCAAAATGGTTTCCGTTTCCGCCGGGGAAATTTTATTTGCATTGGGGCGCGTGCCGAACACAACGTCGTTGGCTTTGGAAAATGCCGGCGTCGCCACCGACAATGGCCGCATCATTGCGAATGAACTCATGCAGACAAGTGTGCCGCACATTTACACCGCCGGCGATTGCACCGGACCGCATGAGATTGTCCATATCGCCGTCCAACAGGGCGAGATTGCAGCGCATAACATTGCGGAACCAATGTCACCGCGAAAAATGGATTACCAGCTGCTGATTTCGGTCGTGTTCACCGAACCGCAGGTGGCGTTTGTGGGTCTTACGGAAAAAGCGGCGATGGCGCGCAACATTCCTTATCTGGCGGCGACTTATCCGTTTAACGATCACGGCAAGTCGCTCATCATGGAAGCGAAGGACGGTTTCGTGAAGTTGCTGGCCGAGCCGAAGGCAGGTGAAATTCTCGGTGGAGCGTGTGTCGGCCCAGTAGGTGGCGAATTGATTCACGAAATCGTCGCGGCAATGGCCAAGCGCATGACTGTTCACGAACTGGCCGCGATGCCGCATTATCACCCCACGCTCGCGGAAATCTGGACTTATCCGGCGGAAGAATTGGCAGGGCAGGTTCAGCCGATCAAAGCGGCATGACGGGATTCTCGAAAGGTTGAGAATCAATACACCAGCACCAGCACCGCCGCCTGCTGCGCCGACTTCACCACGTCTGAAAATTTTTCATCTGCCGTGTTCGGCGATTTGAGCTTGGCCGAAACGTCCGGCACGGATTCAAGGAAGCCCAAAAGGAAACTGCTTTTGACAGCGTAATTCACATTCTCCGGCAACGCCCCGCTCGCCGCCAGCGCCGCCGACGCATCCAGCTTGGCCGACACGATGCCGATGACGTTGCCCCGCTCATCCACCAGCGCCCCGCCCGAATTGCCCGGCTGCAC